>CAMLFJ010000553.1 GCA_946479205.1 uncultured bacterium
TCCATCCAGATGGCGGTGCCGGTGAAGCCGGTGTGGCCCACCGAGCCCGCCGGGAAATACGCGCCGAGCGTGCGCGAGTAGGGTGACGAGATGTCCCAGCCGAGGCCGCGGGTGGACTCGCCGATCACGTGCGGTGCGAACATGGCCCGCACGGTGGCCTCCTTCAGGTAGCGGCGCCCGCCGAGCTGGCCGCCGGCCAGGAGCATGCGGCAGAACCGGCTCAGGTCGCTCGCGGTCGAGAACACGCCCGCGTGCCCGGCGATACCGTGCAGCAGTCGCGCGTTGCCGTCGTGCACCACTCCGCGCAGCGGCCCCTGGTTGTTCACCGCCTCGGTGGGCGCGATGCGCTTGCGCCACCCCGCGGGCGGGTCGAACGCGGTGTCGCGCATGCCGAGCGGGGCGTAGAACTGCTTCCGCGCGAAGGTGTCGAGCGGCTCACCACTGACGCGCCGGACCAGCTCGCCGAGCAGGATGAAGCCGGTGTCGCTGTAGAGGAACGCGGAGCCTGGCGGCACCGCGAGCCCGGCACGGGCCTGGATCCGCCCGGCCTCCGGGAAGCCCTTGGCCATCGCCTCGCGCGACGGCAGATCGTTCATCCCGGCCGAGTGCGTGAGCAGGCGCAGCACCGTCACGTCCTGGAAAGCGGCGGAATCGAATTCCTTGAGATACCGGCCCAGCGGCGCGTTCAGATCGATCTTGCCCATCTCCCACAGCCGGAGGACGGCGGGCGTGGTGGCGATCACCTTCGTGAGAGACGCGATGTCGAAGATGGTGTCCGCGGTCATCAGCTCGGGATGCGGGACGGTGGCGCGCCAGCCCAGCACCTTGCGGTGGAGGACCTGGTCTCCCTGGCCCACGACCAGCACCCCTCCCGGGATCTCGGACGAGGCCACCGAGTCCCGCACCGCTTCGTCCACGGCCTGCTGCCAGGTGCCGGTGACGGCCTGGGCCCGGACCGGAGCCGGCGTGGTCACGACCAGCATTGTCGGCAGCACGAAGACGGAAAAGAGGAGCACCGCCGAGCGAAACCGCATGGCCCTATGATACGGGCTCGCGCGGATGCCGCCGCGCGAAAATCTCGGCGACCTGGCCCGTGCTACAGTGCGCCCGTGGCGCAGCGCGTGTTCGTGACCGGCGGCACCGGCTTCGTCGGCAAGGCGGTCATCCGCGCACTTCTTGCGCAGGGTTTTCTCGTCCGCTGCCTCGTCCGGCCGGGCTCCGAGGGAGACCTCAAAGGCTTCGAGTCCATCGACCGCGTGCCCGGCGACGTGCTCCAGCCCGACGGGCTCGCCGCGAGCGTGGAAGGCTGCAGCGCCCTCGTGCACCTGGTCGGCATCATCCGCGAGCAGCGCGGGCGCGGCATCACCTTCGAGCGCCTGCACGTCCAGGCCACCCGGAACATGCTCGCGCTCGCCCGGGCGGCGGGCATCAAGCGGTTCGCGCAGATGAGCGCGCTCGGCACCCGGCCCGGCGCGCGGGCGCGGTACCACCAGACGAAGTGGGAGGCGGAGGAAGCGGTGCGCGCGAGCGATCTCGAGTGGACCATTCTCCGGCCGTCCATCATCTTCGGGCGTGGCGACGCGTTCATCTCCGTGCTCGGCCGCGCGGTGAAGCGGCTGCCCGTGATGCCGGTCCTGGGCGACGGCCGCTACCGGCTCCAGCCGATCGCGGTGGAGCAGGTCGCGAGCGGATTCGCCCGCGCGCTGCGCGCGCCCGAGAGCGTGCGCCAGACGTACGATGTCGCCGGCCCGACGCCCTACGCCTTCGTGGACCTGCTCGACGCGGTCGGACGCGCGGTCGGCCGCCCGCGCGTGCGCAAGCTGCACGTGCCGCTGGCCCCCGTGCGCGCGATGACGCGCGCGCTCGACTGGCTGCCGCTCTATCCGCTCTCGACCGACCAGCTCATCATGCTGGAGGAGGAGAGCGTGACCGATCCCTCGCGGTTCTTCGTCGATCTGGCTCTCCAGCCCGAGACGCTCGCCGCCGGCCTCGAGCGCATGTTCGCCGCGTCATGAGCGAGTGGCCGGTGCACGGCGCCTTCCCGCACCAGCACGGCGACGCGCGCGGGCTGATGGAGCGCATCCAGGCCCAGCTCCGCGACCGCATCGAGGAAGCCGTGGAGATGGCCGCGCTCAAGCTCATGGTCGATCTCCGCGCCGCCGCCGGACGGCCCGCGCCGGAAAGCACGAGCGCGGCCGACCGCTCCGAGTTCGAGGCCGGCTCCCGCGCCCTGCTCGTCTGGCTCCGCGACGCCTACGTCGCCGACCTGTCCCAGGCTCTGCGCGCGGGCCTCGACGAGGCCGAGGCCGCGGCGGGCGCCGAGCCCGGGCGCCTGCTTGCCGGCCAGGTATGGCTGGCCCGCCGGCTTCCGGACTACTGGCAACGGTTCGAGCGCTACCAGCGCCAGTACACGGAGCAGCGGATGGCCGACCCGGGCGGGTCCGGGTGGCTCAAGCGGCTCTTCGGCTGATCCGCGCCGGCGCTTCCACGCCGTCCTTTCGAAGCCCGGCCACGGCCCAGAGGTCCTCGCACTCCTCGACCGTGCGCGTCCACTCGGCATAGCCATCCAGCAGCGCCGCCCGGAGCGCGGTCAGCCGGTCCTCACAGCGCTCGATGGGAGCCCTCAGATCGGACTTGAGACCGCCAGCCGTGTCGTCCCCTGCGCGCAGAGCGATCCGGTCGAGCAAGCGGTTCAGCTCATCCTGCAGCAGCCTCTCCAGTGCGTTCATCACGGCACCTCCTGTAGGACCTATATACTAAACAGGTGAGGAGCTTAACTGTCAAGC
>CAMLFJ010000554.1 GCA_946479205.1 uncultured bacterium
GTCGCCGGCCGCGCGCGGTCGCGATCGGTCCGGCGCCGCACCCGGATGCGGAAGCCGTCCGGCTTCACGGTCAGGGTCTCCTTGAGCTTGAGCCGGTAGCGCGTGTGGTCGATCAGCTTGAAGCGCTGGAGCACCATGCCCAGCACCAGCGCCGCCTCCTGCAGGGCGAACTGCCGCCCGATGCAGGCGCGCTGGCCGTTGCCGAACGGCTTGTAGGCGTTGGCGGGACGCCCGCGCTCGGCCTCGCGCGAGAAGTGATCGGGATCGAAGACCTCGGCGCGCTCACCCCACACCGCGGGGTCGCGATGGAGCATCGGCGTCAGCACCACGATCTGGTACGGCTTCTTCATCCGGTACTGCCCGCCGATCATCGTGTCCTTGTGGGGCGAGAGCGCGAAGACCGGCGCGGTCGGCCAGAGGCGGAGCGACTCCTTGAGCACCTGGTCGAGGTAGGTGAGCTGATTGACCTGCGCGTAGGTCGGCGGCGCGCCGCCGTCCGGGCCGAGCACCCGGTCCACCTCCTCGTAGGCGCGCGCAAGGACCTCGGGGTTCTGCAGCAGGAAGTAGACCGCGAACGACAGGAGCCCGCTGGTGGTCTCGTGCCCCGCGATCAGGAAGGTGATGACCTGGTAGCGGATGTTGAGATCGTCGAGCCGCTCTCCGCTCTTCTTGTCCACACCCGAGAGCATGCAGCTCAGCAGGTCGGGCTTGTCCGCCGCGTCGTCGCCCGGCCGCCCCTCCTGCCCCTCCCGCCGTTCCAGGATGATGCGATCCACCATCTCGTTCATGTAGTGGATGTCGGCCCGGAGCTGGCGCTCGCGGTCCTTCTTGATGAAGCTCTCGAGGGGCAGCCCCCGCGTCTCCATCGAGGCCCCGAGGGCCCCGATCATGGCGCCCACGAAGGGATGGTTGGTCTCGCGGTAGAACGAGTTGAAGCGGTAGCCGAAACCGCAGAGCCCGATGGTGTCGAGGGTGAGCGACGTCATGTCGTGGGTGACGTCCACCTCGTCGTCCGCGTTCAGGCGCTCCCACTTGAGCACCAGCTGCTCCGCGATGTCCACCATCATCGAGTGGTAGCCCTGCATCGCCCGCTGGCCGAAGTTGGGCAGCAGGATGTTGTGGGCCCGCGACCAGTTCGGCTCCTGGGTGTACGCGGTGAAGAGCCCGTCGCCCGCGAAGGCTCGCAGGCGCCGGAGGGCGCCCTTGACGCTCTTGTCGAAGCGGCTCTCGTCGCACAGCTCGTCCACCAGGGAGAACCCGGAGACCACCACCACCGGCTTGCCCAGCATGTCGAGCCAGTAGATCGGCCCGTACTCGCGGGCGAGGCGCATCATGTCCTGGATGGGCGCGGTGGTGCCGAGCGCGAGGAGATTGCCCAGCAGCAGCGTCCGGGGCGGCTGCGGGATCGGGTCGAGGCGGTTCTTCACGGGCACCGGGGCTAGTCCACGTGCTCGGTGAGCCCGGTCACGTCGAAGGCCATGACCACGAGGTCGCGGGTGCGCCCCGAGCGATCCACCACGAAATCCTGCAGCAGCGCCTCCGGCCGGAACCCGAGCCGCTCGAAGGTGGCCATCGCCCCCTTCTGGTCTGGCGTCATCTGGGCCACGATCTTGCGGAGGCCGCGCCCGCGGGCGAGCAAGAAGATCTCCCCGGCGAGGGCCCGGCCGAGGCCCTGTGAGCGGAAGGGCAGCGCGACCTGCGCCCGGATCTCGCCCAGGTGCCGCTGCCACCCCACCCGGTTCTGCACCAGCGCGGCGTAGCCCGCGATCGCTCCGCCCGTCTCCGCGATCACGGTGGTGGTCAGGCCCGCCTCCAGGTTGCGCATCCAGTGGGCGACCGCCTCCGGGTCCGTGATGTCCATGCGCAGGAACAGGAGGTCGTCCTCGGGCAGGCTACGCGCGAAGGAAGCGATCGACGCGGCGTCGCCCGGGGTCATCAGCCGCAGGGCGACCTGCGCGCCGTCCTTGAGTCGAATGCTGCGCGGGTACTCGCGGCTGTCTGTGGTCATGAGGAACGATAGTATAGAGGCCATGGATGCCCTGGTCGAGACCCGTCGCGGACCGGTCCGCGGCGCCACCGAGGGAAGCCTCGCGGTCTTCCGCGGCCTCCCCTTCGCGCGCCCGCCGGTCGGCCCGCGGCGCTTCGGGCCCCCCGAGCCGCCCGAGTCCTGGCGGGAGGTTCGCGACGCGGCCCGCTTCGGACCGTCGGCGTCGCAGAACGGCGCGCTCGTCGGGCCGCTGATGAGCCTGGGGATCAGCCGCACCGGCGAAGACTGTCTCTACCTGAACGTCTGGACGCCCGGAGCGGACCGGGGCCGCCGGCCGGTGCTCGTCTGGATCCACGGCGGCGCCTTCGTCCTGGGATCGGGCTCCCAGATGCTCTACGACGGCGCGATCCTGGCCCGCCGCGGGGATGTGGTCGTGGTCACCATCAACTACCGGCTGGGGGCGCTGGGCTTCCTGCGTCTGCGCGACCGCTTCGGCGAGCGCCTGCCCGCGACCGGCAACGAGGGGATGCTCGACCAGGTGGCCGCGCTCGAATGGGTGCGCGACGAGATCGCCGCGTTCGGCGGCGATCCGGGCAACGTGACGATCTTCGGCGAGTCGGCGGGCGCGATGAGCTGCGCCACCCTGCTCGGCATGCCGCGCGCCCGCGGCCTCTTCCACCGCGCGATCCTCCAGTCCGGCGCCGCCAACTACCTGTGGCCGCGCGACGTCGCCGCGCGCCTCACCGATCGGGTGCTCGCGGACAGCGGGGTGGGCTCGCCGGAAGAGCTGCGCGCC
>CAMLFJ010000555.1 GCA_946479205.1 uncultured bacterium
GTGACCATGGTGATCGAGTCGTTCGTGGTCATCGTGGTGGGCGGCATGGGCAGCCTGCTCGGCGCGGTGGTGGCCGGACTCCTGATCGGCCAGGTCGTCGGGCTCACCACCCTCTTCATCCCCAAGGCCGCCGACATCATGGTGTTCCTGGTGATGGCGGTCGTGCTGCTGGTACGGCCGAGCGGTCTCTTCGGCGAGGCGGGCCTGCTCGAATGAGCGCGCTCCGGAGCGCCGCGCTTCGCGTCGCCGCGCACCCGGTGCTCGCCTTCTGGGTCTTCTTCGCGGTCTTCCCGTTCATCGTGCCCAACCGCACCATGGCCACCCAGGTGCTGATCTTCGGGCTGCTCGCCATGGGCTTCAACCTGCTCTACGGCTACACCGGGCTGCTCTCCTTCGGCCACGCCGCGTACTACGGCCTCGGGGCCTACGGCTGCGGCATCGCGCTCGCGAAGCTCCACGTGGGCTCGCTCTGGCTCGGGCTCGCCGCGGGGCTGCTGCTGACCGCGCTGGGCGGCGCGGTCATCGGGTTCTTCTGCCTGCGCCGGCGCGGGATCTACTTCGCGATGCTGACCCTCGCCTTCGCCCAGATGCTCTACTTCATCGGCTTCCACCTGGCCGACGTGACGGGCGGCGACGACGGCCTCCGCGGCATCCCGCAGCTCACCCTGGGGCTGGGGCCGTGGCAGTACTCCATCGAGAGCACGTTCGGCTTCTACTACTTCGCCTACGTCCTGGTGGGGCTGGCGGTGGTGGCGCTCCGGCGCATCCTCGACTCCCCCTTCGGGGCGGTGCTGCAGGCCATCCGCGAGAACAGCAGCCGCGCGGTGGCCTGCGGGTACGACGTCAACCGCGTCAAGCACCTGTCGTTCGTCTTCTCCGCCTGCTTCGCCGGGCTCGCGGGGTCGCTGGACGCCCTGCGGCTCACGGTCGTGCCGGTCGAGTCGCTGTACTGGACCACCTCGGGCCAGGTCGTCATGATGACGCTCCTGGGCGGCGCCGGGACCTTCTTCGGTCCCTTCGTCGGGGCCGCGACCTTCCTGGTGCTGGAGGAGCGGCTCAGTCTCGTGCTCGAATCGTGGCCCCTCGTCATCGGCGCGATCTTCTCCGCGTTCGTCCTGTTCCTCCCCAAGGGGATCTGGGGCACGCTCACAGGAGGCATCCATGGCCGTCAAAGTGCTTGAGCTCCATCACCACGGCATCCGGGTCGGGCCCTCGCCCGCGGATGTGAAGAAGGCCTACGGCTTCTACCACGACGTGCTCGGCCTGGACGCCGACCAGGGCCGGCCGACCATTCCGACCATCGACGGCTTCTGGATGGACGTGGGCGGCTCCGCCCAGATCCATCTCATGGGCGTCGACGGCGCGTCCAAGTTCGCCCAGGGACCGGACAAGGATCCCTCGCGGCCGCACGTGGCCCTCGCGGTACCCGACGTCCAGGAGGCCAGGGAAGAGCTCACGCGGATGGGCGTGGACTTCTGGGTGACCACCGGAGTGGTCGGCCCGCAGTCGCAGCAGATCTTCATGTACGACCCGTTCGGCAACATGATCGAGCTGCACCAGGCCGGGACCTGCCGCTGCGTCACCGGAAATCGCAAGCCCGTCGGGGGCATGAGCTAGCGCTTCTTGTACGCCGGGACCCAGAAAGCCATTCTCGAGCGGGTCGACCGGATCACGCGGGAGCATATCGCCCCGCGCGCGGCCGAGTACGACGCGGCGGGCGCCAACCCGATCGACTCCTGGCGCGTGCTCGCTCGCGACGGCTTTCTGGGCTCGTGCATCCCGGCGGCGCACGGCGGCCTCGGCCTGGACATGCCGACCTACATCGGGGTGATCCGCACCATCGCCCGGGGCTGCGCCAACACCGCGATGACCCTGCACATGCACTCCACGGTGATGCGCTTCATCGACGCGCTCGGCACGGAAGCCCAGAAGCGCCGTTACTTCGGCGAGGTCGTGCGCGACGGCCGGCTCTTCGGGAGCTGGGGCAGCGAGCCCGCGGTGAGCCTCTCCCGCAGCTTCCTGATGGAGACGGTGGTCCGCCAGGACGGCGACGCCTACGTGGTGGACGGGGTGAAGCACTTCTGCACGATGGCCCTCGGCGCCTCGCACTACCTGGTCTGGTGCGCGCTCGAGGGCGGCACCGACATGAGCAAGGCCCTGCTCCAGGTGCTGGTGCCCGCGGACGCCCCCGGCATCGCCACCGACGGCAAGTGGAACACGCTGGGCATGCGCGCGACCTTCAGCCCCTCGGTGACGTTCACCGGCGTCCGCGTACCCCGGGCTGCGGGGCTCGGCGACCCGGGCACCGCGCTCCGGGTTGGCGCGGTGGAGGTGTTCGCGCTGGGCTACGCCGCGGTGTACCTGGGCATCGCGGAGGGCGCGCTCGCCTTCGCCATCGACTACGCCAGGAAGCGCATCGTGAAGCCCGAGAACATCCCGGTCGCCCACGACCCCGCGGTGCAGCGGCACATCGGCGAGCTCTCCGCGCACCTCGACGGGGCCCTGCTCGTGCTGGCCGACACCGCCGAGCGCTGGGACGCGGGCGACCTCGTCGAGCGCGGCGTGCTCGGCAACAAGGCCAAGTACCTCGCCACCGAGGTCGGTCTCGCGGTCACCTCCAAGGTGATCCAGGTGGTGGGCGGCCGCGGCGCCTACCGGGACTTCCCGGCCGAGCGCGCCTTCCGCGACCTCCGCACCGCGACCCTCATGCCGCCCACGGTGGACCGCATGCTCGAGGGCATCGGCAAGAACGCGCTCGGCATCGAGGCTGGCATGTTCAA
>CAMLFJ010000556.1 GCA_946479205.1 uncultured bacterium
TGCCGTTCCTCGAGGCGGTGCGCCAGTTCAAGAAGGACGTGGGCAAGGACAACGTGATCTACGTCCACCTGACCCTGGTGCCCTACATCCAGGCCGCGCAGGAGCTCAAGACCAAGCCGACCCAGCATTCGGTCAAGGAGCTGCGCGCCATCGGGATCCAGCCTGACGTGCTCCTGTGCCGGACCGCCAAGGACCACCCGCTCACCCCGTCCATCAAGTCCAAGATCGCGCTCTTCTGCGACGTCGAGGAAGAGGCGGTCATCGCGGCGCGGGACGTGGACACGATCTACGAGGTGCCGATCGCCTTCCACGACCAGGGCCTGGACGAGTCCATCATCAAGCTGCTCGGGCTGCCCTCGCGGCCGATCGATCTGTCCCGCTGGGAAGAGATCGTGCGCCGCATCAAGGCGCCCCGCCGCCGCTGCCGGATCGGGGTGGTGGGCAAGTACATCGAGGTGAAGGACTCCTACAAGAGCCTCTACGAAGCGCTCGCTCACGGGGGCATCGCCCACGAGGCGGCGGTCGAGGTGGTGTGGGTGGACGCCGAGCGCATCGAGCGCGAGGGGCTGGCCGGCCACGTGGCCGGGCTCGACGGTATCCTGGTGCCCGGCGGCTTCGGGGACCGGGGCATCGAGGGGAAGATCCAGGCCATCCGGTACGCCCGCGAGCAGCACGTGCCCTACTTCGGGATCTGCCTCGGCATGCAGTGCGCAGTCATCGAGTACGCGCGCCACGTGTGCGGGCTCGAGGGGGCCAACTCCACCGAGTTCAATCCCACCACCAGGCACAACGTGATCGATCTCCTGCCCGAGCAGCGGCACGTCCAGGACAAGGGCGGGACCATGCGCCTCGGGCTCTACCCGGTGCTGCTGAGCGAGGGCACCGCGGCCTCGCGGGCCTACGGGCAGGGGCTGATCGAGGAGCGCCACCGGCACCGCTACGAGGTCAACAACGACTACCTCGCCCGGCTCGAGAAGAACGGGCTGCGCATCTCCGGGCTCTGGGCCGAGAAGCAGCTGGTGGAGATCATCGAGCTGCCCGATCACCCGTGGTTCGTGGCCGGGCAGTTCCACCCCGAGTTCCGCTCGCGCCCGTGGGAGCCGCATCCGCTCTTCGCCGCGTTCATCAAGGCCGCGCTCGACCACCAGGGGGGCGCGTGACCCGGACGCGCGCGGTCCGGATCGGCTCGGTCGTCATCGGGGGCGGGGCGCCGCTGGCCCTGATCGGGGGCCCCTGCGCGATCGAGAACGAGAAGCACGCGCTGATGGTCGCGGAGCGCCTGCAGCGGATGACCGCGGACGCGCGCGTGCCGTTCATCTACAAGTCGTCCTACGACAAGGCCAACCGCTCCTCGATCAACGCCTACCGCGGGCCCGGCCTGACCGAGGGCCTGCGCATCCTCCAGAAGGTCAAGGACGAGACCGGCCTCGCGGTGCTGTCCGACGTGCACGACGTCTCCGAGGTCGCGCCGGCGGCCCAGGTGCTCGACGTGCTGCAGGTGCCCGCCTTCCTCTGCCGCCAGACCGACCTCATCGTGGCCTGCGCCCGGAGCGGCCGGCCGGTGAACGTCAAGAAGGGGCAGTTCGTGGCCCCGCGCGACATGATCAACGTGGTGGAGAAGGTGCGGGCCTCGGGCAGCGAGGACCTCCTCCTGACGGAGCGTGGTACCAGTTTTGGTTATAACAATTTAGTGGTCGACTTCCGCGGGCTGCCCATCATGCGGGCCTTCGGCTATCCGGTCGTCTTCGACGCGACCCACGCGGTGCAGCTCCCGGGCGGGCAGGGGGATCGCTCGGGCGGCGAGCGCCAGTACGTGCAGGCTCTCGCGCGCGCGGCGGTGGCGGTGGGGGTGGACGCCCTCTTCATGGAGATGCACGAGGACCCGGACCGCACGCTCGAGGACGGTCGCCCCCTCTCCGACGGGCCCAACATGCTGCGTCTCGACGATCTGCCGCGGCTGCTCGACGAGCTTCGCGCGATCGCGGCCGGCCCGGTCCGCGCCTGATGGACCGCGAGCGGATCCTGACGCTCGCGGAGCGCGTGCTCCGCCTCGAGGCGGAGAGCGTGCTCGCGCTGTGCCCGCGCCTGGACGACCGGTTCGTGGCCGCGGTGAAGACCCTGCACGACTGTCGCGGGCGGGTCATCGTCACCGGGATGGGCAAGTCGGGCCTCATCGGGCGCAAGATCGCCTCGACGCTCGCGAGCACCGGCACCCCGGCCTACTTCCTCCATCCCGCCGAGGGCGTGCACGGCGACCTCGGCATGGTCGCCCGGGAGGACGTGGTGCTGGCCCTGTCCAACTCCGGCGAGACCGACGAGGTGCTGGCGGTGCTGCCCGCGCTCAAGCGGCTCGGCATCCCGCTGATCCTGCTCACCGGCGGGGCGACGTCTGCCCTCGCGCTCCAGGCCGACATCGTGCTGGACGTCGCGGTGGCCGAGGAGGCGTGCCCCATCAAGCTCGCGCCCACCTCGAGCACGACCGCCGCGCTGGCCATGGGCGACGCGCTCGCGATGGCCCTGCTCGACCTGCGCGGTCTCGGGCCCGACGACTACGCGGCGCTGCACCCGCGCGGGAGCCTGGGCTGGAAGTCGCTCTTCAAGGTCCGCGACCTCATGCACACCGGCGAGGCGATGCCGCGGGTCTCCGAGCAGGCCACCATGAAGGAAGCCATCGAGGAGATGAGCGGCAAGGGGCTCGGCATGACCACGGTGGTGGACGCGGGCGGGCGGCTCGTCGGGGTGGTGACCGACGGCGACCTGCGGCGCCAG
>CAMLFJ010000557.1 GCA_946479205.1 uncultured bacterium
GCCTGGAGCCCGGCCGATCGCGCGAGCCTCTACAACGACGCGCTCGCCGCGCTGGTGGCCCGGCACCCGGAGCGTCTCTTCGGGGGGGGCTGCGTGGACCCGTTCTCGGGCGAGGCGGGCGCGCGGGAGCTCGAGCGCTGAACGAGAAGAATCTCGTCGAGAAGGCCGGGCTGCGCGAGGTGCACGCGCAGTTCACGCACGTGCCGACGTCTTCACCCGCGCTGGTCGACTGGGTCAACGCGCTGCGCGGGCAGATCTGATGTCCGCGATCTCGGTCGAGCACCTGAGCCGCTGGTGGGGCCCCATCCGCGCGGTCGACGACGTGAGCTTCGCGGCCGCCGCCGGGAAGATGCTGGTGCTCCTGGGGCCGTCGGGCTGCGGCAAGTCGACCACGCTGCGGCTCATCGCCGGGCTCGAGACCGCGACCACCGGGCGTATCGCCATCGGCGGCGTGGACGTCACGCACCTGCCCCCCGCGGAGCGGCGGCTCTCCATGGTCTTCCAGTCCTACGCGCTCTTTCCCCACCTCTCGGTGGCCGAGAACATCGTCTTCGGCCTGCGGGTGCGCCGGGTCGCCGCGGCCGAGCGCGCCGCCCGCCTCGCGCGCGTGGCCGGCCTGCTCGGCCTCGACGGGCTGCTCCAGCGGAAGCCGTCGCAGCTCTCGGGCGGGCAGCAGCAGCGGGTCGCGCTCGGCCGCGCCCTCATCGCGGAGACCCCGGTGTGCCTGATGGACGAGCCCCTCTCGAACCTGGACGCGCAGCTCCGCCTGGAGATGCGCCGCGAGATCCGGTCGCTTCAGCAGAGCCTCGGCATCACCATGGTCTACGTGACGCACGACCAGACCGAGGCCATGAGCATGGCCGACCAGGTGATCCTCCTCCGCGCCGGGCGCGTCGAGCAGGACGCGGCGCCCGACCGGCTCTACGCGCGGCCCGCGACCGCCTTCACGGCCCGCTTCATCGGCACGCCGCCCATGAACGTCCTCACGCTGGCCGACGGCGCGGGCGGCGCGGTCATCGCGGGCACCGACGGGCCGCCGGTGCTCGCGGGGCGGGGAGCGGGGCGGCTGCTCGGGATACGACCGGAGGAGATACGCGTGGACGTGCGCGCGGGCTCCGAGGGGATCGGGGCGCGCGTGGCGAGTGTGGAGTACCTCGGCGCCGATTCGATCGTGACCTGCATGGTGGGAAGCCAGACTCTCGCGGTGCGGGCGCCGGGACGGATCACGCTGGTCCCCGGCGCGCCCGTCTGGCTCTCGTGGAGCCCCGAGGCCGCCCACGTGTTCGATGCCCAGAGCGGGAGCCGTCGCGACGACGCGGCCGCCGTTTCATCCATCTCTCGATGACGAGGAGACCACTCATGACGAGACGCATGCTCGGATGGCTCACCGCCGCGGTCCTGCTCGCCGCCTTCGCGGGCGGCGCGGTCCCCGCGGACGCCCAGGCCCCGGTGGAGCTCAGCTTCTACTACCCGGTCGCGGTGGGCGGCCCGGTGACCAAGATCATCGACGGCCTGGCCGCCGACTTCGAGAAGGAGAACCCAGGCGTCCGGGTGAAGCCGATCTACGCGGGCACCTACCAGGAGACCATCGTCAAGGTGCTCACCGCGCTCAAGAGCGGCGAGCCGCCGCAGATGTCGGTGCTGCTCTCCACCGACATGTTCACGCTGATCGACGAGGACGCGATCATCCCGTTCGACGACATGGCCAAGAGCGCCGAGGACCGGGCCTGGCTCAAGAGCTTCTTCCCGGCCTTCATGCTCAACAGCCAGACCGGCGGCAAGACCTGGGGCATCCCGTTCCAGCGCTCCACCATCGTGCTGTACTGGAACAAGGAGGCCTTCAAGGAGGCCGGGCTCGACCCGAACAAGCCGCCCGCCACCTGGGCCGAGCAGGTCGAATACGCGCGGAAGCTGACCAAGCGTGACGCGGGAGGGAACGTCACGCAGTGGGGGCTCGAGGTGCCGTCGTCCGGCTTCCCGTACTGGCTCTTCCAGGGCTTCACCACCCAGAACGACGTGCTGCTGATGAACCAGGCCGGCAACGAGACCTATTACGACAAGCCGGCGGTGGTGGAGGCGCTCCAGTACTGGATGGATCTCAGCGGCAAGCACAAGGTCATGCCCACCGGCATCATCGAATGGGGCACCACCCCGAAGGACTTCTTCGAGCGCAAGACCGCGATGATGTGGACCACCACCGGCAACCTCACCAACGTGAAGAACAACGCGAAGTTCGAGTTCGGGGTGGCGATGCTCCCGGCGGGCAAGCGGCGCGGCTCGCCGACCGGCGGTGGCAACTTCCACATCTTCAAGAAGAGCACGCCGGCCCAGCAGGCCGCCTCGCTCCGGTTCATCAAGTGGATCACCTCGCCCTCGCGGGCCGCGCAGTGGGGCATCGACACCGGTTACGTGGCGGTGCGGCCCGACGCGTGGGAGACGCCGGCGATGAAGCAGTACGTGGCGGGATTCGCGGCGGCCGCGGTGGCGCGCGATCAGCTGCCGCACGCGGTGGCCGAGCTGTCCACTCACGACAACCAGCGGGTGACGAAGGCGCTCAACGATGGGTTGCAGGCGGCGCTCACCGGCGCGAAGCCTGCCGACCAGGCGATGAAGGACGCGCAGCGGGAGGCGGATCGTATCTTGCGTCCCTATCGGCGGTGATGGGTGTGCGGCGGGCGGGGCCGGCGGCGGTGCTGCTGGTGGCGTTCACGCACTAGCCGGTGGCGGCGACGGTCTATGCGAGCTTGTTCTCGAATCCGAAGGCGGG
>CAMLFJ010000558.1 GCA_946479205.1 uncultured bacterium
ATGAACATCGTCGAGGTCGCGCATCTGGACGTGGCCTCCTTCGGCCAGTGGGAGGATCCGAAGGCCGAGGTCTACACCGCGCTGCGCGCGGGCCGCTCGGAGTACCGCAAGCTGCTCTTCCACGGCGGCCGCCTCACCGGCGCGGTGATCTGCGGGCCCGCGGAGGCGGTGTGGACCACCAACGACGTGGGGATGCTGAAGGGCCTCGTCTACTCGGGGGTGGACCTCTCGACCTGGAAGGCGCACCTGCAGGCGAATCCGTTCGACGTCAAGCCCGCGTTCATCGCGCTCCACACCACTTCGCGGCTGCTGCCCCAGACCATCCTGGGCCGGCCGTCGCAATCACCCCAGCTGCCCCAGACGGTGGCCCTATGAGCCCGACCGCGACCACGACGCGCACCGCCGCCAAGCCCGCGGCGACGCCCATCTACGCGTATGCCGGCAAGCTGCTCCGCGTGAACCTCTCCACCGGCAAGACCTGGACCGAGGCCTGGAGCGAGGCCGACCGGCGCGAGTACCTGGGGGGCATCGGGCTCGGCGCCAAGATCCTCTACGAGGAGGTCGGCCCGAAGGTGCAGTGGGATCATCCCGACAACCGCTTCATCATGGCCACCGGACCCCTGGCCGGCCTGCCGGTGTGGGGCACGGGCGGGCTCACCGTGATCACCCGCGGCGCGCTGACCGGCGGCGCCACGTCGACGCAGGCCAACGGCTTCTTCGGCGCCGCGCTCAAGTACTCGGGCTACGACGCCATCGTCATGCAGGGGCAGGCCAAGAAGCTCGCGTATCTTTACATCAACGACGACGTGGTCGAGGTGCGCGACGCGGCCCACCTGGCCGGCAAGGACACCTGGGAGACCCAGCAGGCGCTCGAGGCCGAGCACGGCCTCGCCGGCCACCGGCTCTCGGTCTACGCGATCGGTCCCGCGGGCGAGAACCTCGTGCGCTTCGCGGCCATCCAGGGCGACTACGGCCACGTGGCCTCCAAGAACGGCTGCGGCGCGGTGATGGGCAAGAAGAAGCTCAAGGCGGTGTGCATCGTGCGCGGCACCAAGGCGCTGGCCGCCCACGACGCCCGCGGGCTCATCCAGGTGGCCGACGACATCGCGCACGATCTCAAGACGGACCCGTCGACCTCCACGCTCTACAACCTGGGCACGCTCCCGGGCGTGGTGAACCTCTCGAAGCTCGGGGCGCTGCCGATCAAGAACTACACGACCAATCTCACCGGCGACGTGGACATGAAGGAGTGGGAGGGCCGGAAGCTCCGCGAGGGCTTCGATCACCGCGGGCATCAGTGCAACGCCTGCGGCATGCGCCACTGCCACATCCAGGTGATCCCGAGCGGCCCGCACGCGGGGGACCGCGTCGACGAGCCCGAGTACGAGGGCTGGTCGGGGGCGGGCTGGACCATCGGCCTCACCGAGAAGATCCCGGTCTCCTGGCTGAACACGCAGATCGACCGGGCCTGCGTCGACGTCAACGAGTTCGGCTGGGTCTGCGGCTGGGTGATGGAGTGCATGGAGAAGGGATATCTCACCGAGAAGCAGGTGGGCTTCCGTCTCACGTGGGGCGACGTCGAGGGCGCCAACAAGCTGCTCCAGATGATCAGCCACCGGCAGGGCTTCGGCGACATCCTGGCCGAGGGCGTCAAGCGCGCCTCCGAGAAGATCGGCGGCAAGGCGGCCGAGTGCGCGATCTACACCATGAAGGGCGCCTCTCCCAGAGGCCATGATCACCGGGGCCGATGGGAGGAGATGCTCGACACGTGCACGTCGTCCAACGGGACCATGGAGAGCGCCAACCCCACGTTCCAGACCGAGGTGGGCGCCCCCGGCCGCATCAATCCCTTCGACGGCGAGCAGGTGGCCAAGCTGGTCGGCATGATCCGCGGCCGGCGCCACTTCGAGGACTCCCTGGGCGGCTGCTCGTTCACCTTCCGCACCCGCATGGCCAATCTGGCCAGCGCCCTCTCCGCCGCGACCGGCTGGGACTTCCGTCTGAAGGACGCGGTGCGCTTCGGCAACCGCACCGCCGCGATCCTGCGCGCCTTCAACCTCCGCTGCGGCATCGGCCCCGACGTCGAGTACCCTTCCGCCCGCTACGGCTCGCAGCCGGTGGACGGCCCCGCCAAGGAGCACGACGTCCGCAAGCAGTGGGACCGGATGCTCGAGGTCTGGTACGAGACGGTCAGCTACGACCGCAAGACCGGCAAGCCCAAGAAAGAGCTCCTGCGCTCGCTCGGCCTCGACTGGCTAGCCAAGGACCTCTACGGGAAGAAGTAGACGGCGGAGAGCGCGCGATTGCCTGGCGAGGCGCAGCCGAAGGCGAGCCGAGCGGATATACCGTCCCGAGCGAATATAGAAGTCACGACGTGGGTGACCAAGCACGCCGGCGGCGACGGCACCGGCAGCAAGCTCTTCGACGAGCCGATCGAGCGAGGGGACACCCCGCGTACGCTGCTGCGCCGCTTCACCGCCCGCTTCCCCGAGCTCGACTCCGCCCTCTGGAGCCCCGACCACTCTGAGCTCGGCTCCCACATCGAGGTGCTGGTAAACGACGAGGTCCTCGGCGTGACCTACGACCTCGACACACCGCTGATAGGCGGAGAGCGCGTCACGCTGCTAGGACAGTTCATGGGCGGGTAGGCGGGGCCGGGGTGGCGGGGGGCCGCGGGGGGCCGGTTAACCCGTTCCCCGCACGGCCCATGTCACCCACGCCCGCCTGGATTGGCAACTCCGATCCGCGTCAACCGATGGCCAACC
>CAMLFJ010000559.1 GCA_946479205.1 uncultured bacterium
CGCGCTCGACATCGATCTCCCGTCCGTCGGCCGGAACCCCCTGCCGCTCCGGCCCATGGACGACATCCGCTCGGCCTACTACCTGCGCGTGATGGCCCTGGACCAGCCCGGCGTCCTCGCCCAGGTGGCGGGCATCCTGGGGCGGCACGATATCTCGCTGGTCTCCGTCCTCCAGAAGGAGCGCGCGCGCACCGAGGCGGTGCCGGTGGTCATGATGACGCACGAGGCGCGGGAGCGGGACATGCGGGCCGCCCTCGCGGCGATCGACAAGCTGCCGGTCGTGGCCGGACGCACCACCATGATCCGGGTGGAAGCATGACCGCCGGCGCGCGGGGGAACTGAGCCGCCCCTCGATGCCGTCGCCGCGACGGCTGGCGCAGATCCTCCTGGGCCTGGCGGTGAGCGCGGGCCTCCTCGTCTACTGCTTCTGGGACGTTGATCTGGCGGTCATCGCCACGCGGCTGCGCGAGACCCTGTGGACCTTTCTCGGGCTCAGCATCGCGCTCAGCTTCGCCTCCATCTGGGCCCGGGCCTGGCGCTGGGGCTATCTCTTTCCCCCCGATCCGCCCCCGACCCGTCTCTTCCGCGCGCTGCTCATCGGATACATGGGCAATAACCTGCTGCCCCTGCGCGCCGGGGAGGTGGTCCGGATCTACGTGGCCTCGCGCCACGGTCCGCGGTTCTGGACCACCGTGGCCACGGTGGTGGTGGAGCGGGTTCTGGACGGCCTGGCGCTCGGGTTGATCGTGGGCGGACTGCTGCTCCTGGTGCCGGTGCCGGCCGAGATGCGCTGGTCCATCGCGCTGTTCCTGGCGCTGGACCTGGTCGCCATCGTTCTGCTCGCGCTGGTCGCGATCGCGCCCGGCCTGTGTCGGGTGCTGATCGAGACGATCTTCCATCGGGTCGGATGGCTCGAGAACCGGCTGGTCGGACTGCTCGGGACGATGACCGATGGGCTC
Organism: uncultured bacterium; assembly: GCA_946479205.1. The sequence goes on from CAMLFJ010000559.1 coordinate 960, forward strand.
CGGGGAATCGGGGCGCCCGGCCACGCGATCCGGGTGGTGCTCAGCTCGGTGGCGGTCTGGCTCCTGCTCGCCCTGTCGGTGTGGACCGCGATGCACGCGGCGCACCTCGACCTGCCGCTGGTCGCGTCCTGGGTCGTGCTGGCCTTCCTCGGGCTGGGGGTGAGCCTGCCGTCGAGCCCCGGCTTCGTGGGCGTCATCCAGGCCGCGACCGTGCTGGCCCTGGCGCTCTTCGCGATCCCGCGCGCGGAGGCGCTCTCCTTCTCGCTACTGTTCCACGCCTCGCAGTTCTTCCCGATCACCGCGGCCGGGCTGGTGTGCCTGCTGCTGGAGCACGTCAGCCTGACCGACGCCGCGCGCGCGGCCTCTTCTCAGGGCGCCGCGTCCGAGCGGTAAGCGGTCCTGGCGGAGGCGGGCGAGCCGGCCCCACCGGCGCCGCTCGACCCATTCGGTGATCCGGTCGCAGAGGTCGATGAGCAACACCGCGCCCGCTGCCACCACGACGAGCCAGCCGAGACCGCGCAAGGTGGTGGCCCCCGCGAAGAGCAGCGCGGGGACCACGGTGACCAGCAGCAACGCAAAGATGGCGAGGCCGAGTCGCATACAAAGAGCCTAGAGAACCACCCCTCGGATTGCAAAGAAGATTGGGTGACGCGGATCCCCCGAGGGGGCGGCTGTAAACGTACGATATGCGGGCCGCGTCTCATCTCGTGCGGGAAGCACTCCGGGGCCCGATTGCCCAAACCCCTGTGAAACCAGGCGGATAGCCAGGAGGACCAGCCAGGAGGACCTGATAGATGAGCGCGAGCATTCAAAGGGGACGGAGCGAGCGGAGCGGCCGCGGGCCGCGCCGGCATGTCCAGGGGCGGCCGGGGTGACCGAGCCGGCATTGGTGCCGCGTTGACAGGCGTGTGGGAAGATCAGGGCCAGAGGCGCCCGTGGAGTCGAGCGATGAACAGCTGTGCCGTGCGGTCGCGGAGCGCGAGCCGGGAGCCTTCGATCTCCTGGTGGAGCGCTACCAGGAGCGGGCCTACCGGATCGCCTGGTCGGTGCTGCGCGATCGTGAGGACGCGCGCGATTGCTCGCAGGAAGCGTTCATCCGCCTCCACGAATCGGCGGGCTCCTTCGCGGGGCAGTCGAAGTTCTCGACGTGGTTCTACCGGATCCTGGTCAATTGCTGCCTGGATCAGCAGCGGCGCCGGCGCGGCTGGCGGCGGCTCGTGGGCTGGCGCGACCAGCGCGCCGACGGGCCGGACGAGCCGGATCCGGTGGAGCAGGCGCCCGCGCCCTTCACGGACCCGGTCGACGGCATGGACACGGAGCGGCGCATGACGAAGGTCTGGGCGCTGGTGGATGAGCTGTCGCCCCAGCAGCGCGCGGCCGTGACGCTGTCGTGCCGCGAGGGGCTGGCGACGAAGGACATCGCCGCCGTGCTGAACGTGTCGGAGGCCACGGTGCGGGTTCACCTGCACCGCGCGCTCTCCACGCTGAGGCGGCGGCTCGGAGACGAGGGATGAAGGACGTGCACGTCGATGAGTGGCTGATCGATCACGTACGCGGCGATCTCGACCCGGCCGACCGGGCGCGGGTGGACGTCCACCTGGCCGCGTGCGCCGACTGCCTGGCTTCGCGCGATCGGTTCGCGGTGCTGATGACGGAGCTGGCCCGGACCGCGCCGGCCCCGCCCCCGATCCACTGGGGCGCCTACCGCGCGGATCTGCGGGAGCGGCTCGAGCGCCGCACCTCCGGCCACGGCCGGCTCTGGGCGTGGCTCGTCCGGCCCCTGCCCGCGCTGGTGGCGGT
>CAMLFJ010000560.1 GCA_946479205.1 uncultured bacterium
GGTTATCCACTTATCCACAGTGATCCACAATCGCGGAAAACGTACGTTCTGACGCGGTTCGAGAGGGGGGACACGAAAAAGTGACGCTCTGATCGTCCACCGCCACGAGGCCCATCATCGCAGGCAGCATTCACGCAGTCTGACGGGCCCACACGTATCGAATCACGCATGAGTCGCGGCGAAACGAAGCCTTGACAGGACTGGGACCGGTTCATAAGGTGATCGGGCGCTCATCGCCTCAACGCGTTTCGCTGTGCAGCACAGTGCCCATATTCATGAGGAGAAGATCACGTATGGAGGCCAGCCGGAAGCCACTGGCGAAGGTCGAGGGCAGGAAGCGGATGCGGCTCAGCGGTCTGACGGTGGCGTGGCGGGGCACGCCGAGCCTCGACGACTGGGTGGCCTACATCGTGACGGGCACGAAGTCGAAGAAGCTGATCCTGGCCGACCATGCCTCCGAGCGGAAGGTGAAGGGCCTCCTCACCCGCATCCAGAGCCTCTCGAAGAAGGAGGTCGAGAAACTAGCGAAGGGTTAGGGCCCCGCGCTGGGCCAGGCTGATGAACCGCTCCCGACCGATGATGACATGGTCGTGGATGCGCATGTCGAGCAGCTCGGCGCAATCGACGAGCTGCCGGGTGAGCCGCAGGTCCTCCCGGCTCGGCGTGGGATCGCCGCTCGGGTGATTGTGCAGGAGGATGAGCGACGCCGCGGACTCCAGGATGGCCGGCTTGAAGACCTCACGCGGATGGACGAGGCTGGCCGAGAGCGTGCCCTCCGAGATCACCACGTCGCGGAGCAGGCCATTCTGGGCGTCGAGCAGGGCCACCCGGAAGACTTCCTTCTTCAGGTCCTCCATCAGCGGCCCGTAGCGGGCGAACACCTGCTCCGGGCTGCCCAGCACCACCCGGGTGTGGCCATTGCGGGAGCGCAGCCGCCGGGTGATCTCGAACGCCGCGGCCAGCCGCACCGCCTTCACCGGCCCCACCCCGCGGATCGTGCCGAGCTCGGCCACCCCGCACCCGGCCAGGCCCGAGAGCGAGCCGTAGCGGCTCAGCAGGTCGCGCGCCATGTCCATGGCGCTGCACCCGGCGAGCCCGCTGCCGAGCTGGATGGCCAGGAGCTCCGCGTCAGCCAGGGAGTCGGCGCCCTTGTGATACAGCCGCTCGCGGGGCCGGTCCTCGGCCGGCCATTTCCCGATCCCGTTGCTTGCCGCCACCATGGTTCTCGGGTAGCACGCGGGCGCGGGAGGGGTCAATGCGCCGGATCAGGTACAGGGCCGGCTTCCCGCGGGGGGTGGTCAGCTACGGACATCGAGGCGATACTGCTCCACCGCCTTGGCCCCGGCTTTGTCGAGGATCTCGATCTGGATCAGGAATCGCCCTTCCGGCACGGTCACGCTCCCCACCTTCAGGCTGGTCCCCTCGATGAACGGCTTCAGGCGCGGGGTCAGCGACATCGACAGGATGCCCTTCTTCGCCTTGATCTCGAGCGACTCCATGTCGACCGGAGAGCCGTTCGCCTCGAACAGGATGAAGAAGCTCATGGACGGCGGGGTCTCGATCACCGGGCCATTCGACGTCTGCCGGACGACCGGCTCCTGTACCAGGATCCGGGGCCCGGTCGAGCCGCGCACGGTCGGGCCCGCTCCCCACGGCTCCTCGCGGCCCAGACGAAGCCGGACCGCCTCATCCGGGCTCAGGAGCATCAGCCGGGTCTGAGCGCTCGCGGTGCCGCTGAGCGCGACCAGGCACACCAGCACGAGGAGGCGAAATCCCGAAGCCCGGCGCGTCCTACCCATTGGTCCCTCCACCCACCGCGAATCTGTGGATGGCCAAGTATCACAGACCCGGGCCATGAGTCAATGCGGCCCTCCAGGCACGCCGTGCAAGGACGCGGCCCGGCAGGTACTCTCGCGGCGTGAGATGGGTTCCGGTCGCATGCCTTCTGCTCGTCACGGCCGCGTGTGCCAGTCCCTCGACCGACTTCTCCCGACGGGTCGTGACGCTCGGGCTCGCGGAGGGGCGGGTGCGGGGCGAGCCGTTCGAGCATCTGCTCGTCAGGAACCCGAAGCCCGCGGGCGCGCGCCTTCACGTCTACCTCGAGGGAGACGGGACCCCGTGGCTCGGCGGCCTCCCCGCCCGCGACCCCACCCCACGCCGGCCACTCGCGCTGGCCCTGATGGCGCAGGACCCTGCCGCGAGCGTCTACCTCGGTCGGCCCTGCTACCACGGCGTGGGAGAGGGCCCGTCGTGCCCGGACACCCTGTGGACCGCCGCGCGCTACTCCGAGACCGTGCTGACCAGCATGGCGGCCGTGATACGACGGATCGTGGCCGCGGAGGGTGTCCAGGAGCTGGTGTGGTTCGGCTACAGCGGAGGCGGGACGCTCGCCGTCCTGCTGGCGTCGCGCGTGCCGCAGTCCGTGGCGGTGATCACGGTGGCGGCCAACCTCGACATCGACGCGTGGACCGACCTGCATGGTGACCGGCGGCTAGTCGGCTCGCTCAATCCCGCCCGGCAGCCACCACTCCCGGGCCAGATCGTACAGATCCACTACGCGGGAGGTCGGGATCGCGTGGTGCCCGTCGAGATCATGCGCCGCGGCGTCACGGGCGGGGGCCGGCTCGTGGTCGAGCCCGAGTTCGACCACGTGTGCTGCTGGGCGGCGAGCTGGCCGCGGATCCTCGGCGAGGTCGAGCGGGCGACCCGGTCCGGCCGGCCCGATCCCGCTCGCTAGAAGGCCAGCCGCAACCCCGC
>CAMLFJ010000561.1 GCA_946479205.1 uncultured bacterium
TCGACTACAAGCCGGTGAGCCGGCTCGAGAACTACTGCGCCACCGGCTCCGAGGCCTTCCGCAACGCGTGCTACGCGGTGGCCTGCGGCGCCTACGACATCGCGATGGCCATCGGGGTCGAGAAGCTGAAGGACTCGGGCATCTCCGGGCTGCCGTCGATCGGCGCGCCCGAGGACGGCACGCGCGCGGGCCTCACCGCGCCCGCCACGTTCAGCCTGCTCGCGCCGGCCTACGCCAAGAAGTACGGGGTGGACGAGGCCACGTTCAAGGAGGCGATGACCCGCATCGCCTGGAAGAACCACAAGAACGGCGCGCTCAACCCCCGCGCGCAGTTCCGCAAGGAAGTCGCGAAGGACGTCATCGCCTGCTCGCCGCTGGTGGCGGGGGCGCTCGGCATCTTCGACTGCTCGGGCGTGTCGGACGGCTCCGCGGCCGCGATCATCGTGCGGGCCGAGGACGCCTACAAGTACACCGACAAGCCGCTCTTCGTGAAGGCGCTCTCGTTCATCGCGGGCCCCGCCACCGGGCCGATCGATCCCGACTACGACTACACGACCTTCCCCGAGGTGGTGCACTCCGCCGCGGACGCCTACGCGCAGGCCGGGATCAAGGATCCGCGCGCCGAGCTCGCGATGGCCGAGGTGCACGACTGCTTCACGCCCACCGAGCTGGTGCTGATGGAGGATCTCGGCTTCGCGGCCCGCGGCACCGCGTGGAAGGAGGTGCTCAACGGCACCTTCGACCTGGAAGGCGAGCTGGCGGTGAACCCGGACGGCGGGCTCAAGTCCTTCGGCCACCCGATCGGCGCCTCCGGGCTGCGCATGCTCTTCGAGGCGTGGCTGCAGCTGCGGGGCGAGGCGGGCAAGCGCCAGATCGCCAGCGTCGCGCGCGGCCGCAAGCTCGCGCTCACGCACAACCTCGGCGGCGCGCCGGGCGAGTGCGTGTCGTTCGTGTCGGTGGTCGGCTCCGAGCGGAGCTGAGAGCGGCCCGGCTCGAGTGCCGGAGGGCCCGGCGGCCTCGCGTCCCAACCTGCTCGTCGTCCTGATCGACGACCTGCGCTTCGACGAGTTCGGCGCGGGCGGGCATCCGTACATGCTGACCCCGCACGTGGACCGGCTCGCCCGCGAGGGCGCGATGTGCCTCAACGCGTTTCACACCACGCCGCTCTGCTCGCCCAACCGGGCGTCGATCGTCACCGGCCAGTATGCGAGCCGCCACGGCATCATCGACAACGTGGCGCGCGACGCGGCCAGCCACCGGCTGCCGAACTATCATCTCGAGCTCCAGCGGCTGGGCTACGAGACCGCGCACGTCGGCAAGTGGCACATGGGCAACGACGGCTCGCCGCGCGCGGGCTACGACCGCTGGGTGAGCTTCGACGGCCACGGCAAGCTCTTCGACCCGGAGCTGAACGTGGACGGCCAGCGCCGCGCCGCCCCGGGCTACGTGACCGACGTGCTGAACGCGGAGGCGGTGGCCTTCGTCGAGCGCCGTCGCGCGAAGCCGTGGAGCCTCTTCTTCGCCCACAAGGCGGTGCACCCGGACGCCCACCAGGCCGCCGACGGCACGCTCGACCTCACCCGGCACGGCGGGTACAAGCCGGCCGAGCGGCACAAGGATCTGTACCGCGGCGCGGTGTTCCCGCCGCGTCCGAACGTGCTGCCGCCCGAGGAGGTCGTGCGGGCGAAGCCGGCCTGGGCGGAAGCCTTCCGGCTCAAGGCGACAGAGCGCGCGCAGGCGGTGCTGGCCGCGATCCACGCGGGGACGCAGGAGGAGATCCGCCTGCGCGCGGCGATGATGGCCTCGGTGGACGAGGGGATCGGCATGCTGCTCGAGGCGCTCGAGCGGACCGGGCAGCTCGAGCGCACCTGCATCCTCTTCCTGGGCGACAACGGCTACTTCTTCGGCGAGCACGCGCTGGGGCCGGAGCGGCGGTTCGCCTACGAGGAAGGGATCCGCTCCCCGTTCCTGGTGCGCTACCCCCCGCTGATCCCCGCGGGCAGCCAGCCCGACGCGATGGTGCTGGCGCTCGACATCGCGCCCACCATGCTCGCCCTCGCCGGCGGTACCCCGGGCCCGCAGGTGCAGGGGCGCTCGCTGGTGCCGCTGCTGGGCGGCCGGCGGCCGGCCGACTGGCGCACGTCGTTTCTCGTCGAGTACTGGAGCGAGAACGCGATGCCGTGGCTGGTGGGGATGACCTACAAGGCGGTGCGCACCGAGCGGGCCAAGCTCATCCACTGGGTCAACCGCGACGGGGTGGACGAGCTCTACGACCTCGCCGCCGATCCCTACGAGCTGCGCAACCTCCACGACGATCCGGCGCGCGCGGCGGAGCGGGACGCCCTCCGCCACGAGCTCGCCCGGCTGGTGGCCGAAGCGCTCGGGCTCTGACCGGTCAGCGCCCGCCCGAGCCCGCGGGCGCCCCCGGGTAGCTGACCGCGAGGCCCGCGCCCGCGTCGCTCTGGATGCCGTAGGGCGGGATCGGGTAGCGCAGGCCGTTCTTGCTGAGCGCGGCCAGGCCCTCCACGACCTTGGGCAGGAAGCGCGGCGGGATCGCCATCAGCAGCTCGTCGTCGGCCACACCCCCGTAGCGCCGCTCCGCGTAGCAGGGGATGGTCAGCGCGGGCTCGCCGGTCTTGAGCGCCTTGCCCCAGGAATCCGCGCAGGCCGACTCGCCCACCGAGGTGAACGACATCTTCTTGTAGCCGATCCACTGCAGCCCGTTGATGAAGAAGATCATCTGGC
>CAMLFJ010000562.1 GCA_946479205.1 uncultured bacterium
CGCGACCAGCCGCGGCGCATGGCCGCCCTCGGCTACCACGTCTGGATGATCCGGTTCCTCGCCTTCCTCCTCTCCGGCTTCTGGAGCGGGGTGGCCGGGCTGCTCTTCCTCTACTACAACCAGTTCGTGAGCCCGCAGGCGGTGGCGCTCACCGCGTCGGCCGAGGCGCTCCTGATGGTCATCTCGGGCGGGAGCGGGACGCTGCTCGGCCCGGTGGTCGGAGCCGGGCTGGTCGTCATCATGAAGAACGTGGCGAGCGCCTACATCGAGCGCTGGAACTTCGTCCTCGGCGCCATCTTCGTGGCGATCGTCATCTTCATGCCGGACGGGCTGGTGCCCGGAATCGCCCGCCTGTGGCGGCGGGCGACCGCGCGGACGGTGGCGCCGCCGGCGACGGCGGTGGCCGCGTCGGGCGAGGGGCCGGCCCGATGAACGGACCGTCGACCGCGCTGGCGGTGCGGGGCCTGGCCAAGTCCTTCGGGGGGCTGCTCGTGACCGCCTCGGTGGATCTCGCGGTGGAGCCGGGCGAGCGGCGCCTCATCATCGGGCCGAACGGCGCGGGCAAGACCACGCTCTTCAACCTCATCACCGGCGAGCTCCGGCCCGACCGGGGCACGGTCACGCTCTTCGGCCGGGACATCACCCGGACGCCGGGCTGGCACCGCGCGCATCTGGGGATCTCCCGCACCTACCAGATCATCACGCTGTTCCCGCGCGAGACGCTGCTGCGGAACGTCACGCTCTCGCTCCTCGGACGCTCGCCGCTCCGCTGGAACCCGGTCGTCGGGCTCGAGCGCCAGACCGCGCTGATCGGCCGCGCGCGCGAGGCGCTCGCGCGCGTCGGGCTCGAGCACCTGGCGGAGCGGCCGCTCTCGCAGACGTCGTACGGGGAGCGGCGGCGCGTGGAGATCGCCATGGCCCTGGTCCAGGACCCCCGGATCCTGCTGCTCGACGAGCCCTTCGCGGGACTCTCGATCGAGGAGCGGCGCGACCTGCTGCGCCTGGTCAGCGGGATCCCGCGGGACGTGACCATCGTGATGATCGAGCACGACATGGACGTGGCGCTGGACTTCGCCGAGCGCATCACGGTGCTGCACTTCGGGCAGGTGGTGGTCGAGGGTACGCGCGCCGAGGTGGTGGCCCATCCGCGGACCCGGGAGATCTACCTTGGCGAGTGACGCGCTGGCGCTCCACGACATCGACGCGCTCTACGGCGACAGCCACGTCTTGCACGGGGTGTCGGTCCGGCTCGGCGAGGGCCGCCTCCTCGGGCTGCTCGGCCGCAACGGCGCCGGCAAGTCCACCTCGATGAGCGTGACGGTCGGGCTGCTGCCCCCCCGGCGCGGCCGCGTCGCGGTCTTCGGGCGGGACGTGACCGGTCGCGCGCCCGAGGCGATCGCGGCGCAGGGGGTGGCCCTGGTGCCGCAGGGGCGCCGGATCTTCAAGAGCCTCACCGTGCGCGAGAACCTCGTGGTGGCGGGCCGCAAGCCGCGGGCCGGGGCCGCGACCGCGTGGACGCTCGACTCGGTCTGCGCGCTCTTCCCGCGCATCGGGGAGCGCCGCCGGCAGGTCGCGGGCTCGCTCTCGGGCGGCGAGCAGCAGATGCTCGCGATCGGCCGGGCCCTGATGTCGAACCCGCGGGTGCTCCTGATGGACGAGCCCTCCGAGGGGCTGGCGCCCCAGCTCGTCGCGGAGGTCATGACGACGGTTCGCCGGCTCAAGGAGCAGGGGCTGTCCATCGTGCTCGTCGAGCAGAACCCCAAGCTGGTGTTCCAGGTCGCCGACGACATCGTCATCCTCAACGGGGGCCGGGTCGTGGTCGAAGGCGCCGCCGCGGAGTTCCGGCACCGGGACGCGGATCTGCGCCAGCACCTCGGGATCTTCTGATCGGTTGACTTGGTCGGCGCGGGTGGCGAATAATCGCGCCACCACGCGCCCCGGGAGGAGCCCTCGACCATGATCGTCTCTCGCATGACCCTGCTGATCTGCCTCCTGACTCTCGGGCTCGCGCTCCCCGCGGCCGGCGACGAGCTGGTGGTGGCCACGTTCGGCGGCACCTTCGTCGACAACTCGAAGAAGTGCCACGCCACCGCGTTCGAGAAGGCCACCGGGTCGACCGTGAAGTACGTGCTCGGCAGCTCGGTGCAGACCATGGCGAAGCTGCGGGCGGCCGGAGCCCGCGCCGAGTTCGACGTGGCGTACATGGACAGCCAGATCGTCAAGCAGGCGAAGGCGGAGGGGCTGCTCCAGGCCCTCGAGTCCGCGAAGATCGAGGGCTGGAACGATCTCTACGACGCCTCCCGGGACAAGGACGCCTACTGGGTGTCCATGATGTTCGCGGGCACGATCATCACCTACAACACGAACCTGGTGAAGACGCCGCCCACCTCGTGGGGCGACCTGTGGAAGCCCGAGTGGAAGGGCAAGCTGGCGATCCCGGACATCTCGGGCACGTCGGGCCAGCAGTTCCTGATGGCGGCGGCGCGCCTGAACGGCGGCTCGGTCGAGAACATCGAGCCCGGATTCGAGGCGATCAAGAAGCTCAAGCCGAACATCCAGATGATGTACACGCAGCCGGACCAGATCATCCCGCTCTTCGAGCGCGGGGACATCGCGCTCGCGGTCTGGTACACGGACCGGACCGGAGCGGCCGCGCTCAAGGGCGTGCCGGTGGCCGCCGCCTACCCGACGGAGGGCGCGATCGGCATCGTGCCCACGGTCTCGGTGCCCAAGGCCAGCG
>CAMLFJ010000563.1 GCA_946479205.1 uncultured bacterium
GAGGCGGAGTAGGCGGCCTGGCCGATCTGGCCGTCGAAGGCGGCCACCGAGGCGGTGTTGATCACCACGCCGCGCTCGCCCTCCGGGTTGGGCGCGTTCTTCGCCATCTGGGCGGCAGCGAGCCGGATGCAGTTGAAGGTGCCGATCAGGTTGATCTGGATGGTGCGGGCGAACCCGGCCAGATCGGCGGGCCCCCGCTTGCCGAAGGTCTTGTCCGCGGTGCCGATGCCCGCGCAGTTGACGAGGGCGGTGACCGCCCCGAAGCGCGCCACCGCGGCCTCGAGGGCCGCGGTCACCTCGTCGGGGTTGGTGACGTCGGCGGGCGCGAAGAGGGCCCGCTCGCCGAGGGCGGCGGCGACCTCGGCGCCCGGCGACTTCGCGAGATCGAGCAACACCACCGACCCGCCGCCGCCGTGCAGGCGCTCCGCGGTCGCCCGGCCGAGACCGGAGGCGCCGCCCGTGATCACCGTGACCGATCCCGCGATCTGCATGCCGCGCTCCTCCTCCGGAGTGCTGTCGCCGACGGTGTAGTATAACCGAGCCGACCATGCCGCTTCCCCTCTGGATCCGGACCCCGGAAGCCCTGGAGATGCTGGCCCGCGAGCTCGAAGGCGCGGGGGCGCTCGCCATCGACACCGAGGCCGACAGCCTGCACCACTACCCGGGCAAGCTCTGCCTGGTGCAGCTCGCCGACGCGCGCGGGCGAGGACACCTGGTGGATCCGCTCGCGCTGCGCGACCTCTCGCCGCTCGGGCGGGCGCTGGCCGATCCAGACATCCTCAAGGTCCTGCACGCCGCCGACAACGACCTGGCCTACCTCAAGCGGCTCTACGGCGTGACGGTGACCTCGCTCTTCGACACCGCGGTGGCCGCGCGGTTCCTGGGCGCGCCCGCGCTCGGGCTGGAGGGGCTGCTCACCCAGTACCTGGGCGTCACCGCGGTGAAATCGCGCCAGAAGGACGACTGGTCCCGGCGGCCGCTCAGCCCCGAGCAGGAGGCCTACGCGCTCGACGACGTGCTGCACCTCATCCCGCTCCGGGAGCGCCTGCTGGAAGCCCTCCACGCGATCGGGCGGGCCCAGTGGGTGGAGGAGGAATGCGCGGGGCTGGCCGCGCTGGTGGTGCCCGAGAAGCCGGCCGACCCCGACGCCTACATGAAGATCAAGGGCGCGCGCGAGCTGGACGCGCGCGGGCTCGGGGTGCTGCGCGAGCTGTACGCCGCGCGCGAGACTCTGGCGCTGCGGCTCGATCGCCCGCCGTTCATGATCGTGGGCAACGAGAGCCTCGTGGTGCTCGCGGCCCGCCGGCCCCTGGACGCCGAAGGCATCCTGGCGGTGCCCGGCTGCACGCCGCCGGTGGTGCGCCGTGCGGGCCCCGCCATCCTCGAGGCGATCGAGCGCGGGCTCGCGATGCCCGACGCGGACCTGCCCGTGTACCGTCCGACGCCCCGGCCGCACGTGCCCGGGGCCCAGCGGCGGCGCGGGGAGGCGCTGCGCGAGTGGCGCGCCAAGGCCTCGAAGGAGATCGGCCTCGATCCGGGGGTGCTCTTTCCCCAGCGCCTCATCGACCGGCTCGCCGCGGCCCCGCCCGCCGACCTTGCCGCGCTGCGACAGGTCGAGGGCGTGCGCGACTGGCGTGTCGGCCTCTTCGGGTCGGACCTGCTGAAGGCGCTCGCGGTCGCCTGACCGGGCCGGTTCCGGCCGGCTTGCCCTGGATGCCGGTTGGTGGTACCGCTGAGGGCATCTGGAGTGGACGGTTCAGCACCGGAAGGAGGGTCCCCATGGCCTCCAATTCCCGCTACGTTCGCGAAGGTGTCATCGCCGGCTTGATCGGGGCCACGCTCGTGGCCGTCTGGTTCCTCATCTACGACGCGGCGGTCGGGCGACCGTTCCGCACGCCCTCGCTGCTCGGCGCCGCCACGTTCCAGGGCGTGACCGATCCGGCCGCGGTGCCCACCGCGACCAGCCTGGTCGTGCAGTACACGGTGCTGCACGGCGTGGTGTTCGCGCTGATCGGCATGCTCATCGCGTACCTGATCGTCTCGGCCCAGCGCGAGCCGAGCCGCGTGCTGGTCCTGTTCATCGCGCTGATGGGCTTCGAGGTGTTCTTCCTGGCGGTGCTGACCTGGCTCGCCCACCCGGTGCTCGGCGAGCTCGCGTGGTGGGCGATCCTCGTCGCCAACGCGCTGGCCGCCGGCGGCATGCTGATCTACTTCTTCGTCGGGCACCGCGCGCTCGGGCGCGCCCTGCTGGGGCCGCTCTGGACGCGGGTGGTGCGCGAGGGCATCGTGGCCGGGCTGCTCGGCGCGGTCGCGGTCGCGCTCTGGTTCCTCGCCTACGACGCGGCCGCGGGGGTGCCCCTGCGCACGCCCGCCCTGCTCGGGGCCGCGCTCTTCCACGGCCTGCGCGAGCCCGGTGCGCTCGTGATCACCACCCCGCTCGTGCTGCAGTACACGGTGGTCCACGGCGCCGTGTTCGTGCTCTTCGGCTGGGCCGCCGCGGGCATGCTCGCCCTCGCGGATCGCGAGCCGCGCCTGCTCTTCGCCTTCGTCATGCTCCTCTGCTGCTTCGAGGTGTTCTTCGCGGCGATGGTGGCGATCCTCGCCGAGTGGCTGCTCGAGGCGGTCCCCTGGTGGACCATCCTCGCCGGCAATCTCCTCGCCGCCCTCGTGATGATGGGCTACTTCTTCCGCGGCCACCGGCTCGCCTGGCACGAGTTCATCCACGCCCGCCGCTAGC
>CAMLFJ010000564.1 GCA_946479205.1 uncultured bacterium
AGCTGGAGATAGTCGATGACGATCAGGTCGAGGCCGTGCTCCGCCTTCATGCGCCGCGCCTTGGCGCGTGCCTCGAGCACGGTGAGGGCGGGCGAGTCGTCGATGTAGACGGGCGCCTCGGCGAGCCGCCCCGCCGCGTTGGTGAGGCGCGTCCAGTCCCGCGGGTCGAGATAGCCGGTGCGCACCTTGTGCGAGTCCACCTTGGCCTCGGCGCACAGCAGCCGCTGCACGAGCTGCTCCTTGGACATCTCGAGGCTCAGCACCAGCACGCGCTTGTGGTCCTCGACCCCCGCGAACTTGGCGATATTGAGGGCGAAGGCGGTCTTGCCCATCGAGGGCCGACCCGCGATGATGATGAAGTCGCTGGGCTGGAAGCCCGAGGTCATGCGGTCGAGGTCGTCGAAGCCGGTGGCGAGCCCGGTGATGTGCTCCTTGCGGTCGTAGAGCTTCTCGATGTGCTCGAAGGTGTCCTTCAGGATGGCCCGCACCGGGAAGGCCGAGCCCTGCATGCGCCGCTCGGAGATCTGGAAGATCAGCCGCTCCGCGTCGTCGAGCAGCTTGTCCACGTCGTCGCGGGCCTCGTAGCTCTGCCCGATGATCTCGGTGGCGATACGGATCAGATCGCGCAGGAGGGCCTTCTCCCGCACGATCCCTCCGTAGGAGAGCAGGTGGGCCGCGGTCGCGGCTTCCTCGACCAGGCTCGCGAGGGCGGCCGCGCCGCCCACCTCTTCCAGGGTCGCGCGCCGCTTGAGCTCCTCCGACACGGTGAGCAGGTCCACCGGCTCGTTGCGCTCGAAGAGCGCGAGGGTGGCGTCGAAGATCTTGCGGTGCCCTTCCTTGTAGAAGTCGGCGGGCTTGAGGAGCTCGATGGCCTTGGGCAGGCTGTCGCGCTCCAGGAGGATCGCCCCCAGCACGGCCCGCTCGGCCTCCAGGCTGTGGGGCGGGATCTTGGAGGTGAGCAGGTCGGTGAGGGTGGCCACCGCTACTCCCGGGTCACGGACACCTTCAGCTGGGCGGTGACGTCGTGATGCAGGCGCACCGGGACCGTGAACTCGCCGATCGTCTTGATCGGCTCGTCGAGCCCGATGCGGCGCCGCTCGACCTCGATGCCGTGCTGCGAGAGAAAGGTCGCGAGGTCGGCGCGGCCCACCGAGCCGAAGAGCCGGCCCTCGTCGGAAGCCTGCCGACGCTGGGTGAAGTGCAGGCCCTCGATGGCCTGGGCCTGGCTCCGCGCGTCCGCCTGGAGCTTGGCCGCCTGCGCGCTCTGGCGCGCCTTGATCTGCTCGATGTTCTTGAGGTTCGACGGGGTGGCGTGCAGGGCGAGCTTCTGGGGCAGCAGGAAGTTGCGCGCGTACCCGTCGGAGACGTCGCGGACCTCGCCGCGGCGGCCCAGGGTCGGCACGTCGTCCATTAAAATGATTTTCATCTCCGGTTCCTCGATGGGCCTCGCGTCACTCGGCTGTCTGGGCGAGCAGGGCCACCGTGCGTGCGCGGCGGACCGCCCGGGTGAGCTGCCGCTGATGGCGGGCGCAGCTCCCCGAGATGCGGCGCGGGGTGATCTTGCCGCGCTCCGAGACGAAGTTGCGGAGACGGCGAATGTCCTTGTAGTCGACCAAGCTGACCCGGTCGACACAAAACTTGCAAACCTTGCGGCGACCGAACCGGCGCCGCTTGACGGGCTTTCCACCTGGCGGAATGGCTTGTTCCTCCTCTCGGAACGGGACCTAATCTGAACGGGCTAGAACGGCACCTCGTCGTCGGCCTCGCCGCCCGCCTCCACCGGCTCGGGCACTCCGGGCGCGGACGCGGCGGCCGACTTGCTGCGGCCCATGAACTGCACCCGCTCCGCGACGACCTCGACGACGCTGCGCTTCTGACCGTCTTTCGTTTCCCAGTCGCGAGTCTGCAGCCGGCCCTCGACCATGATCGGGCTGCCCTTGTCGAGGTACTCCCCGCAGCTCTCGGCCTGCTTGCCCCACACCACCACCGTGAGGAAGCAGGTCTCTTCGCGCTTCTCTCCACCCTGCGTCGTGTAGTTCCGGTTGACCGCCAATCGGAGATCCGCCACCGCGGTGCCGCTCGGCGTGTACCGCAGCTCCGGGGTCCGGGTCAGGTTGCCGATCAGGAACACTCGGTTCAGGCTCGTGGCCATCAGACGACCTCCTCCACCGCGGGAGCCGAGGGCTTCGGCGCCGTCCGGACGCGCTTCGGGGCCGGGACGCGGGTCGTGAAGTAGCGGAGGACCTGCTCGTTGAGCTTCAGCTGGCGCTCGAATTCCTTGATGGTGGCGGGCTCCGCCTTGGACTCGAGGACCGCGTAGGTGCCCTCGCGCTGCTTGCGCATGTCGTAGGCGAGCCGCCGCTTGCCCCAGCTCTCCGCCTTGCCGATCTCGCCGCCGAGCGTCTTGAGCGTCTCCTGCACCTTGGTGAGGAGCGCGGCCACTTCCTCTTCGTTCAGCCGGGGATCCAGGATCAGTAGGGTCTCGTACGGGTACAAGCACTCACCTCCTCGACCGTTTCTATTTGAAGCGCTTAACGTTACCAGAGGCTGCCGGCAAAGACAACCTGGGTCAAGAGTGGAGAAAAGAGTACGGCCCTTGCCGCGACCGGCAAGGGCCGTCCCCCCGCGCCGACGGCTTGGCCGTCGGGTCTAGAAGTCCCCGTGGGGCATCGGCGGGGCCGCCGCCGGCTTGTCCTCGGGCAGATCGGTGATCAGCGCCTCCGTCGTCAGCAG
>CAMLFJ010000565.1 GCA_946479205.1 uncultured bacterium
ACGCCCTGATCGTACGCGCGCCAGACCAGTCCCCCGGCGGCCACGACCGCGACGGTTCCCGCACCCTTCACGAAGGCCCGACGGTTCACGCGAGCAAAAGGTAGCACGGAGGGCCGGTTGACCGTCGCGCGCGGCCCGTGCTACAAGCGGCTTACCCCAACGGCAGCGCCAGCCGCAGGCCCGGCAAGGAGGCCCCCGCCATGGATCTCAACTACACCGCCGAGGACGTCGCCTTCCGCAAGCAGGTTCGCGCGTGGCTCGAGCAGAACATGCCGCGGCAGATCCGGAACCTCGACGAGCGCAAGGCCTGGCATCGGCGGCTCTACGAGGGCGGCTACCTCGGCATGGGATGGCCCAAGGAGTACGGCGGCCAGGGCGCGCGGCCGATGGAGCAGGCGATCGTGGCCGACGAGATGGCGCGCGCGGGCGCGCCCGCCCCGACCAACAGCCTGGGGGTCGGTATCGTCGGCCCCACCATCGTGGTGCACGGAACCGACGCGCAGAAGCGGCGCTACCTGCGGAAGATCCTCACCGCCGAGGAGATGTGGTGCCAGCTCTACTCCGAGCCGAACGCGGGCTCCGACCTGGCCGCGCTGCGCACCGCGGCGGAGGACCGGGGCGACCACTTCCTGGTCAACGGCCAGAAGATCTGGACGAGCGGCGGCGCCATCGCGGACTGGGGGCTGCTCCTCGCCCGCACCGATCCCGCGGTGGCCAAGCACAAGGGCATCAGCTGCTTCCTCATGAACATGCGGCAGCCCGGCGTGGACGTGCGCCCGCTCAAGCAGATCACCGGCTCCTCGGAGTTCTGCGAGGTCTTCATGACCAACGCGCGGGTGGAGAAGGAGAACCAGATCGGGCGCCTCGGCGAGGGCTGGGGCATCGCGCAGACCACCCTCGGCTACGAGCGGGGCGGCCGCGCGCTGTCCCGCATCACCACCTACGCCTCGCAGTACAAGCAGCTGATGGACGCGGCGCGGCGCCTCAAGCGCAACGGGCGGCCGATCCTGGACGACGCGGTGACGCGCCAGAAGCTCGGCCGCATCTGGACCGATCTCGAGGTGGAGCGCTACGGGGCCCTGCGGGTGCTGACCATGCTGGAGCGCGGCGAGCATCCCGGCGCGGGCGGCTCGCTCACCAAGCTCTCCTACTCGGAGTTCGAGAAGCGCTTCATGGAGCTGGCCGAGGAGATCCTCGGGCCGTACGGCCAGCTCACCGACGGCGTCCCCGCGGAATACCGCTTGGAGGTCGACACCGCGGTGGGCGATCACGGCACCTGGGCCTACGCGTTCCTGTGGTCGCGCGCGGGCACGATCTACGCGGGCTCGTCGGAGATCCAGAAGAACGTCATCGGCGAGCGCATCCTCGGGCTGCCGAAGGAATCCCGGGCCGATCGCGTCGGAGGGACCCGATGAATTTCTCGTTCAGCGAGGATCAGACCCTGCTTCGCAACTCCGTCCGGGCCGCGCTGGACGAGCAGTGCAAGCCCGCCCACGTGCGCGCGATGATGGAGGACGGCGGCGACGGCTACGGCGAGTCGCTCTGGGGCGAGATGGCCAAGCTCGGCTGGCTCGGCCTGCCCTTCGCGGAGGAGCAGGGCGGCGCGGGCCTGGGCCTGGTGGAGCTGGCCCTCGTGCTGGAAGAGATGGGGCGCGCCGCCTATCCCGGCCCCTACTTCGCGAGCGTGGTGCTGGCCGGCCTCGGGCTCCAGGCCGGCGGCAGCGCGGCCCAGAAGGAGAAGTGGCTGCCCGCCATCGCCTCCGGCCAGGCGCGGGGCACCGCGGCCCTGCTGGAGGACTCGCTCGACTGGGATCCCGCGGCCACCACCGCGACCGCCACGAAGACCGCCGCCGGGTGGAGCGTGAGCGGCGTGAAGCGCTTCGTGCCCTGGGCCCACGTCGCCGACGTGGCGCTGGTCCCGGCGCGAGCGCCCGAGGGCGTCTCGCTCTTCCTGGTCGACCCGCGCGCGGCCGGCGTCACGGTGACGCCCATGGTCGGCATCGACCTCACCAACCGCTGGTCGGAGGTGCGCCTCGACGGGGCGGCGGGGGAGATGCTGGGCCAGGCGGGCGGCGCGGGCCCGGTGCTGGAGGGCCTGCTCCGCCGCGCGGCGGTCGGCGCCTCCGCGGAGATGCTGGGCGCGGCCCGCCGCTGTCTCGACATGAGCGTGGGCTACGTGAAGGTGCGCGAGCAGTTCGGCCAGCTCATCGGCTCCTTCCAGGCCATCCGCCACCGCTGCGCCGAGATGCTGCTGGAGGTGGAGAAGGCGCACAGCGCCGTCTACTACGCGGCGTGGGCGCTGAGCGCGGGCGCGGAGGACGCGACCATGGCCGCCTCGGTCTGCAAGGCCTTCGTGAGCGAGGCCGCCCGTCAGGTCTGCGGCGACGCCATCCAGGTGCACGGCGGCATCGGCTTCACCTGGGAGTACGACCTTCACCTCTACTTCAAGCGCGCCAAGGCGCTCGAGCCCCTCTACGGCGACGCCGCCTACCACCGCGAGCTCCTCATCCGGGGTCAGACCGCCTGATGACCATTCGGGAAGACCCCCCTCACCCCAATCCTCTCCCCCAAGGGGGGAGAGGGCAGGGTGAGGGGGGTGCGCTCGCGGGCATTCGCGTCGTTGATCTGACCTCGTACATCGCCGGCTCGTACGGGGCGATGATGCTCGCCGACCTGGGCGCCGACGTCGTCAAGGTGGAGGCGATCGAGGGCGACTCCTTCCGCGAGCTGC
>CAMLFJ010000566.1 GCA_946479205.1 uncultured bacterium
CGAGCGGCTCCGGGTGGATCACGTGGACCTCATCCAGATCCACTCCCTCGGCCATCCCGACGACTGGGACCAGGTGATGGGCCCGGACGGCGCGCTCGAGGCGCTGGTGGAGGCCCGGGCGCAGGGGCTCACCCGCGCCATCGGAGTCACCGGCCACGGCTGGAGCATCCCGGCCATGCACCGCCGGAGCCTCGCCCGCTTCGACTTCGACTCGATCCTCCTGCCCTACAACTTCTTCATGGTCCAGAACGACCGCTACCGCGAGGCCTTCGGCGAGGTCGCGGCGATCTGCCGGGAGCGCAACGTGGCGGTGCAGACCATCAAGGGCATCGCACGCGGGCCGTGGGCCACCACCGACCGGAGCCACGCCACGTGGTACCAGCCCCTGGAGCGGCAGGAGGACATCGACCGCGCGGTGCACTGGGTGCTGGGCCGCCCCGAGGTCTTCCTCAACACCGCGGGCGACCTGGCCCTGCTGCCGCGCGTGCTCGACGCGGCCGCCCGCTTCACCCGCCGCACCCCGGACGACGAGATGGCGACCATGCACGACGCCACCCGGATGTCCTCGCTCTTCGGCCTGCCCACGTGAGCGTGGGCGGGGCTCCGCGGTAACCGGCGCCCCCCGCGGTGGAGAGCTGGGAGCGCAACGTCTGGGCCCTCGCCCTCGTCGTCTTCATCGCGTTCGTCGGCTTCCAGTTCTTCTCGCCGTTCCTGCCGCTCTACGTGATCGAGCTGGGCGTCACCGAACCCACGCGGGTCGCCCTCTGGTCCGGCGTGCTGACCGCGGTCACTCCCGCGGTCTCGGGCCTCCTGGGTCCGCTGTGGGGCCGCTTCGCCGACCGGGTGGGCCGCAAGATGATGATGATCCGCTCGCTCGCCGGGTTCGTGATCATCGTGGCCGCGATGGGCCTCGTGACCTCGGTGACGCAGCTCCTGATCCTGCGCGTGCTCCAGGGCGTCATCGCCGGCTTCTCGGTGTTCGCGATGGCCCTGGCGAGCGTGTCGTGCCCGAAGGACAAGGTGCCGGTGGCCATCGGGCGCGTGCAGGGCGCGCAGCTCCTGAGCGTGGCGATCGGGCCGGCCGCGGGCGGGTACGTGGCCTCCCACTTCGGCCTGCGCTACGCCTTCTTCGTCACCGCGGGGATGTGCGCGATCTCCCTCGTCGGCCTGATCCTGCTCTTCGACGAGGGCCGCCCGCGCGCCGCGGCCGGGGACGCGGCGAGCCCCCGCGAGAGCAGCTTCACGCTGCGCGACGTGCTCGGCCTGCGCGGGTTCCCCCTCGTGCTGCTGCTGCTCTTCATCAGCCAGTTCATCGATCGCGGGCTGTCGCTGCTGGTGCCGCTCAAGGTCGCGTCCCTGCCCGACGTGACCCGCATCGCGGCGACCTCGGGCGAGATCATCTCGCTCGCCGCCATCTGCGCCACCGGCTCGGCCCTGGCCGCCGGCCGGCTCGCCCAGCGCTGGCCCGCCGAGCGGCTCCTGCTGGTCGGCCTGCTCCTGGGCGGCCTGCCCTGCGCGCTCATGGCCCTGGCTCCCGGCTGGCAGAGCCTCATGCTCCTGCGCTGCCTCACCGGCTTCTGCCTGGGCGGGGCGCTGACCCTCGCCTACTCGCTCGGCGGGACGCTGGTGCCGGGCGAGCGGCGCGGCGCCGCCTTCGGCTGGCTCGCCCTGAGCGTGCAGGTGGGCACCGCGGCGAGCCCGCTGGTCAGCGGCGGCCTCGCCGCGCTGAGCCTCTCCGGCGCCTTCATGCTGGACGGCACGCTCGCCTGGGCGGGCGCCGCGGTCCTCCTGATCGGCGCGCGAAGGCTTCGCCGCGGCGCCGCGTCCTAAAGCGCTCCGCCGCAGGGCGCTCAAAAAGGTCCAGCTGCGAGGCGGCGCCCGAAGGTCGGGCGCGAGGCGTACTTCCCGTACGTTGAGCGCCCTGACCGAGGGCGCCAACGAAGCAGATGGGCCTTTTTCAGCGCCCTGCTAGGCCTCGCGGCTCTGCCTTCGGTCGAACGCGTCGCGGATCCCGTCGCCCACGAGGTTGAACGCGAGCGCGGTCATCCGCGGGCCGCTCGACAACCGCCCGGGCGCTTGACGAGGCACGCCTTGACGACGCGGGCCGGATTGCCTACTGTCGCCGCACCACCTGAATCGCCCCCGGGGAGGACACGCCATGCCGCTCGATCCGCAGGCCCAGAGGGTCGTGGACACGATCGCCGCGCTGAACCTGAAGCCGAACTCGCAGTCCACTCCCGACGAGGCCCGCGAGGCCATGCGCACGCGCACCGCCGGGCTCGGCCCGGTGGAGGACGTGCCCGCGGTGGCGGACCACCGCGTGCCGGTGACGGGCGGCGAGATCACGGTTCGGGTCTATAGCCCCGCCGGCCACGGGCCGCATCCAGTCCTGGTCTTCTACCACGGCGGCGGCTGGGTGATCGGCGACCTCTACACGCACGACGGCATCTGTCGGTCCCTCGTCAACGCGGCGGGCTGCGCGGTGGCGTCGGTGGACTACCGGCTGGCGCCCGAGTTCAAGTACCCGACCCCGGTGGACGACTCCTACGCGGGGCTCCAGTGGGTCGCGGCCAACGGGGCGAAGCTCGGGCTCGATCCGGCCCGGATGGCGGTGGGTGGCGACAGCGCGGGCGGCAACCTCGCCGCGGTCATGGCGCTGCTGGCGCGCGATCGCCGCGGCCCGCGGCTCGCGCTGCAGCTGCTGATCTACCCGGTGACGAACTACGC
>CAMLFJ010000567.1 GCA_946479205.1 uncultured bacterium
TGGACGCCGCCATCATCTGCGAGCCCGAGGAGAACGAGCTCTGCCTCGAGCAGCGCGGCGTGGTCTGGGCGCGCTTCCGCGTGCGCGGCAAGATGGCCCACGGGGCCATGCCCCAGGCGGGCGTGAACCCGATCGCCGGCCTCGGACGGCTGCTGGCCGCGGCACCCGGCCTCGAGCGCCGCCTGCGGAAGGCCTGCGAGAAGAGCCGCTATCTCAAGCCGCCGACCGTGACCCCGACGATCATCCAGGGGCCGCCGCCCGGCGTGGGTGTGCCGCAATCGAACGTCATTCCCGCGCTGGCCGAGACCACGTTCGACATCCGGCTGACCCCGGGCATCGGCGCCGACGGCATCCGCGCCGAGCTGGAGGCGATCTGCCGCGACGCGGCCGCCGCCCAGCCGGGGATCAAGATCGAGTGGGAGCCGGTCAACGCCTTCCGGCTGGCCACCAAGGTGGACCGCTCCGAGGCCCTGGTGGAGGCGATGGTGCGGGGGGTCAAGCAGGCGACCCGCCGGGCCGCGAAGTACGGCGGGGTGCCGGGCTCGACCGACGGCACCATCCTCCGTATGGAGCTGGGCATCCCGATCGTCACCTGCGGACCAGGGGACCGGCTGATCCCCCACCAGGTCGACGAGTTCGTCCGGGCCGAGGAAGTCGTCGAGGCGGCAAAGATTTATGCGGCTTCGGCTCTGAACTATCTCGAAGTCGAGTGACCGCATCCGCTAACCCGCGTCTCCGGGCCCTCGAGGCCTTTCCGGTCGAGCAGGGAGGCCAGCGCTGCGTCGCGCTCCGGGATCCCGCCGGCTTCACCGATCAGATCGCCGTGCTCCCGCCCGCCCTGCTGGACCTGGTCTCGCTCTTCGACGGCACCCATTCGGTCGAGCAGATCCGGGAGATCCTGGAGCGCCGGCATGGCAAGGCGCCCACCCTCAAGCAGATCGCCGACGTCGTCCAGCGATTCGATGCCGCCGGGTTCCTCGACAGCGACCGCTTCCGGAAGCGGCGCCGGGCGCTGGAGGACGCCTTCCGGCAGAGCCCGGTGCGTCCCGCCGCTCACGCGGGCGGCGCCTACGCGGGGGAGGCGGAAGCGCTGCAGGCGCAGATCGACGGCTTCTTCTCCGCGGCTGATGGGCCCGGCTTGGGGAGCCGCAGCCGAAGGCGGGGCGACCGGATAAGTAATGATGTCACGGTCGACTACAAGCAGACTCGTGCCCTGATCGCCCCGCATATCGACTTCCACCGCGGGGGCTCGACCTACGCGTGGGCCTACCGGGAGATCCTCGAGCGCTCGGACGCCGACCTCTTCGTCGTGCTGGGAACGTGCCACGCGGGCATGCGGGATCCCTTCGCGGTGACGCTCAAGCCGTACGACACGCCGCTCGGGCCCGTCCCGGTGGACCATGAGTTCTACGACGCGCTCAACCGGCGGGCCGGGCAGGACCTGCTGGCCTCCGAGCCGGCGCACCGCGCAGAGCACTCGATCGAGTTCCAGGCGGTGATGCTCCAGCACATCGTGGGGGCCCGTCGGCCCTTCGCGATCCTGCCGGTGCTCGCTTCATACCTGCACAAATCCCTGGAGAGCGGCGGCGATCCCGAGGCGGACCTCCGCGTCCCGCGCTTCGTGGACGCGCTGCGGGAGACGATCGCGGCGTCCTCGCGACGGGTGTGCCTGGTCGCGGGCGTGGATCTGGCGCACGTGGGACCCCGCTTCGGCGATCGCGAGCTCAATACCGAGGCGTCGCTCGCGCGGGTCGAGCGGGACGATCGCGCCATGCTGGAATCGGTGGTGGGCGTGGACGCGGGGGGTTTCTACGCGGGGATCGCCGCCGACCACGACGCCCGCCGCATCTGCGGTCTCTCGCCGATCTACACGCTGCTGCGGCTGCTGCCGGACGCGCCCGGGCGCCTGGTGCGCTACACCCAGTGGCCGGATCCGCAGGGCGCGGTGACCTTCTGCGCGGTGACCTTCGCATGAGCCCCACGCCGGATCCCTCGACCTGGGTCCTGCCGAAGCTCCGCATCGATCGTGACGGCGCGTGGTTTCACGACGACGCCGAGGTCACGCACCCCGGCATCATCGCCAACCTGCGCGACAACCTCCGGGTGGACGAGCGCGGCCACTATCTGCAGGTCGGGCCCGCGCGGGTTCCGGTGGAGGTGGAGGATGCGCCCTACGTCGTCGAGCGCGTGGAGGCGCAGGGTGACGGCCTCACCGCCACGCTCAACGACCTGACCCGGGAGCCGCTCGCCCTCGACACGCTCCGCGTGGACGAGCGGGGCATTCCGCGGTGCCGCGTGAAGGAGGGCCTCTTCGCCGCGCGGCTGAGCCGGGCCGCGACCTACCAGCTCCTCCAGCACGCGCAGCCCGATGAGGGGACCGGCCGGTCGAGCCTCGTGCTGGGCGGGCGACGCCACCCGGTGCCGGGCCTCTAAGGAGCGCACGAACGCGACTCATGCCGAAGAACTCGCGTATCCGCTGGCTCGCGCGAGGCCGCCGGTGACCCGGCCGGTCAGCTCCCGCCTCGCGAGCCAGAGCTGATAGGTGCCGAGCGCGACGAGCACGACGGTGTACGGCTGAAGCAAAGCCTGGCCTCCGATGGGCAGCGCGGGAAGCCACGGCACGACGTACAGCGCCCCGATGAGGACCTGCAATGGCAGGGGTAAACGGCCCCGCCCTTGCCGAATCAGCACGTCGACCGTCAGCAGGATTCCCAGGAGGA
>CAMLFJ010000568.1 GCA_946479205.1 uncultured bacterium
GTTACATTCTCAAGCGGGTCGGCTTCGCGGGGATCTCGCTCGTGCTCCTGTCCGTGACGATCTTCCTGCTCGTGCGGCTGACCGGCGACCCAACCGTGCTCCTGGTCGAGCCGGGGGCCAGCCAGGCCGACATGGAGGCCATCCGCAAGCAGTTCGGCCTCGACCGCCCGATCTGGGTGCAGTACGGCCACTTCGTCTCGAGCCTGGTGCGCGGCGATCTCGGCCACTCCTTCTACTACCGCACCCCGGTGCTCGAGCTGTATCTCTCCCGGCTCCCCAGCTCGCTCATGCTCGCCGCCGCCGCGATGGCCTTCTCGCTCGTGATCGGCATCCCCACCGGGATCATCGCGGCGGTTCGCGTCAACCAGTGGTGGGACAGCGCGGGCAAGGTGTTCGCCCTCCTCGGGCTGTCGCTGCCGTCGTTCTGGGTGGGGCTGCTGCTGATCCTCTTCTTCTCGGTCTACCTCGGGTGGCTCCCCTCCTCCGGGTCCGGCACCGCGGCGCATCTCGTGATGCCCGCGTTCGCGCTCGGCTGGTACTTCGCGGCCGCCCACATGCGGCTCACCCGCTCGTCCATGCTGGACGTGCTGGGCTCCGAATACGTGAAGCTGGCCCGCCTGAAGGGCCTGCCGGAGGCGCTCGTGATCGGCAAGCACGCGTTCAAGAATGCGCTCATCCCGGTGCTGACCCTGGCCGGGATCAACCTGGTGATCATGGTCAACGTCGCGGTGGTGGTGGAGACCGTGTTCGCGTGGCCAGGCATCGGCCGGCTCCTCTATGAAGGCATCGCGTTCCGCGACTTCCCGGTGGTGCAGGCGACGGTCATCCTGAACGGGGCCATGGTGGTGGTGGTGAGCCTGCTCGTCGACATTCTCTACGCGGTGATCGACCCGCGCATCCGGCTCGCCCGATGAACGGCAGCCGCGCCGCCACCCTCCCGATCGCCCGGCGCCTCAGCTCGTTCCGGAGCGACGGCTTCCCGTCGATCGCGGTGTTCATCCTCGGGCTGCTGATGTTCGTGGCCGTCTTCGCCAACGCGCTCGCGCCCCACGACCCCGAGGTCGGCAGCCTCGGCGAGCGGTTCCGCCCGCCGGCCTGGCAGCAGGGCGGCAGCGAGAAGTTCCTGCTCGGCAGCGACCACCTCGGGCGGGACGTGCTCTCGCGGCTGATCTTCGGGGCGCGCGTCTCGATCGTGGTGGGATTCACCGCGGTGCTGGTGGCGGGCGTGCTCGGCACCGGCCTCGGCATCCTGTCCGGCTACCTGGGCGGCTGGGTGGACCAGGTCATCATGCGGCTCACCGACGCGTGGCTCGCCCTGCCCGCGCTGACCTTCGCGATCTTCCTGGCCGCGGTGGTGGGACCCAGCGAGATGAACATCGTGATCATCCTGGGCTCGGTCTACTGGACGCGCTACGCGCGGGTGATCCGCGGCGAGGTGCTCTCGCTCAAGGAGCGCGACTTCGTCCGCCTCGCCATCGTGGCGGGCTGCTCCAAGCGCACGATCATGAAGCGGCACATCCTGCCCAACGTGCTCAACTCCGCGATCGTGCTGGGCACCCTCATGCTCGGGGTGGTGGTGGTCACGGAAGCGGCGCTGTCGTTCCTCGGGGTCGGGGTGCCCCCGCCCAAGCCGGCGTGGGGGCTGATGCTCGCCGACGGCAAGAAGGGCATGATGGCGGGCTACTGGTGGCTCACCGTGCTGCCCGGCTGCTGCATCATGTTCATGGTCCTCTCCGCCAACCTCCTGGGTGACTGGCTGCGCGTGAAGCTCGACCCCCAGCTCCGCCAGCTTTGAGCGCTCCGCCCCTTCTCGAGCTGCGCAACCTTTCGACCCACTACGTGAGCGCGCGGGGCACCCGGGTGGTGCGCGCGGTGGACGAGGTCTCGCTCTCGCTGGAGGCGGGCAGCACGCTCGGCATCGTGGGCGAGTCCGGCTCGGGGAAGAGCACCCTCGCCCTGACCATCCTGCGGCTGCTGCCGCCCGCGGCCCACATCACGGGTGGAGAGATCCTCTTCGAAGGCGAGGATCTCCGCACCAAGTCCGACGTGGAGATGCGGCGCATTCGCGGCAAGCGCATCGCGATGATCCTGCAGGATCCGATGGCCTCGCTGAACCCGCTCTTCACGGTCGGGGACCAGGTCGCGGAGCCGCTCCGCGTGCACGAGGGGGTGGGGCGCGCGGGCGCCTGGAGCCGGGCCAAGGAGCTGCTGAAGTCGGTGCGCATCTCCGCGCCGGAGTCGCGGGTCGGCGAGTATCCCCACCAGATGTCGGGCGGCATGCGCCAGCGCATCGTGGGGGCGATCGCGATCTCCTGCGCTCCGCGGCTGCTCATCGCCGACGAGCCCACCACGAGCCTCGACCTCACGATCCAGGCCCAGTACCTGAACCTCCTGCGGGACCTGCAGCGGCAGCACGAGCTGGCCCTGATCTTCATCACCCACAACCTCGGCATCGTGGCCAAGATGTGCGACCAGGTGGCGGTGATGTACGCCGGCCGGCTGGTCGAGGCGGGCCCGGTCAAGCAGATCTACAACTCGCCGGCACACCCGTACACGCAGGCACTGCTCGAGTCGATTCCACGGGTCGGCGACAGTCGCAAGCGGCTCACCGCGATCGACGGCCAGCCGCCGGATCCGTCGGCGCCGCCGCCGGGCTGCGCGTTCCACCCGCGGTGCCCCAAGATCATGGACCGCTGCCGCACGGAGACCCCGCCC
>CAMLFJ010000569.1 GCA_946479205.1 uncultured bacterium
AAGGCCTACGTGAAGTCGCAGCTCTCGGCCGGCTCGCCCCTGCCCACCTCGGGCAAGGTGTTCGTCTCGGTCAAGAACCGCGACAAGCGCGCGGTGCTGCAGATCTCCAAGCGGCTCGCCGAGATGGGCTTCAGCCTGGTGGCCACCGTCGGCACCGCCAAGCTGCTCCAGCGCCAGGGCATGGCGGTCGAGACCGTCTACAAGGTCAACGAGAGCTACCGCCCGAACATCGTGGACCTCATGAAGCGGGGCGAGATCGCGCTCGTCTTCAACACCCCGGAGGACGGCCGCGCGCGCAAGGACTCCTACCTGATCCGGCGCACCGCGGTGACCCAGAACATCCCCTACTACACCACGGTGGACGGAGCCCAGGCGGCGATCGGCGGCATCGAGGCGCTGCTCAAGGGCGAGATCTCCGTGAAGGCCCTCCAGGAGTACCATGACGCCTCCTGATCCGCCCCACGACGTGACGGATCGCCTGATCGTCGCCCTCGACGTGGAGCGCCTCGCCGACGCCGAGCGGCTCCTGGATCGACTCCAGGGCCAGGTCACGCGCTTCAAGATCGGCTCCCAGCTCTTCACCGCCGCGGGACCCGCCGCGGTCGAGAGCGTCCACAAGCGCGGCGCCGAGGTCTTCCTCGACCTCAAGTTCCACGACATCCCCAACACGGTCGCGGGCGCGGCCCGGGAAGCCGCGCGCATGGGCGTCCTCATGTTCAACGTCCACGCCTCCGGGGGCCGCGCCATGATGACCGCGGCGGCCGAGGGCGCGGCCGCCGCCGCGAAGGAGCTGGGCGTGCGCAGGCCGATCGCCCTCGCGGTCACCGTGCTCACGAGCCTCGACCGCGCCGCGCTGAGCCGTGAGCTCGGCGTGTCGAGCTCGGTCGAGGGTCACGTGCTCCACCTGGCCGGATTGGCGGCGGCCGCGGGCCTCGACGGCTGCGTGGCCTCCCCCAACGAGATCGGCGCGCTCCGCACCAATCGCGGGCCCGCCTGGGTGATCGTCACGCCCGGGGTGCGGCCGGCGGGCAGCGCGGTGGGCGACCAGTCGCGCATCGCGACGCCGCAGGCGGCCGCGCGGGCCGGCGCCCACTACCTCGTGGTCGGGCGCCCGATCACCGCCGCCCCGGACCCGGCGACGGCGGCCGCCGCGGTGCTGCGGGAGATGGCGTCGTGAGCGCGGCGGACGCGCACGAGGCGCTGATCCGGCGCCTCTTCGAGATCGGGGCCATCCGCTTCGGCGAGTTCACGCTCAAGTCGGGCATCGTCTCGCCGTTCTACATCGACCTGCGCGTGGTGATCTCCTTCCCCGACGTGCTGGAGCAGATCGGCGCGCTGATCGCCGCGGAGGTGGCCCGCTGCGGCGGCGATCGCGTGGGCGGCATCCCGTACGCGGGCCTGCCGCTCGCGGTCGCGGCCAGCCTGGCGGGCCGCGTGCCCCTCGTCTATCCACGGCGCGAGGAGAAGGGCTACGGCACGCGGAAGCGCATCGAGGGGCAGTTCAAGGCGGGCGAGCGGGTCGTGCTCATCGACGACATCATCACGGACGGGGCGAGCAAGCTCGAGGCGATCCTCCCGCTGGAAGAGGCGGGCCTGGTCGTGAAGGACCTGGTGATCCTGGTGGACCGGGAGCAGGGCGGCCGGGAGCTCCTGGCCGCGCGCGGCTACACCCTGCACGCGGTGCTGACGATCTCGCAGTGCTTCGACAGCTGGGAGCGGGCCGGGCTCGTGCCTGGAGACCTGATCCGGCAGTCGCGGGAGTTCCTCCAGGCCACCCGGTTCGCCTGATGCCGGCCGGGAGCGACGGTCCGGGCGAGATCCTCGTCGATCGCGAGACGATCCAGGCCGAGGTCGCGCGGCTGGCCGCCCAGATCTCCACCGACTACGTCGATCGCCCGGCCCACCTCATCGGGGTGCTCAAGGGGTCGGCGATCTTCCTCTCCGATCTCATGCGCGCCCTCACCGTGCCGGTGACGGTGGATTTCATCTCGGTGATTCCCTATGGCCCGGGACCGGTGACCGCTTCCGGAGTGGTCCGCATCCGCAAGGACCTGGACGAGCCGATCGAGGGGCGGGACATCATCGTGGTGGAGGGCATCTGCGCGAGCGGGCGCACCCTCGCCTACCTGCTGCGCAACTTCCAGACCCGGAACCCGGCCTCCATCCGCGTCTGCGCGCTCCTCGCCAAGCAGTGCGCGCGGCCCGAGGGGCTCACGCTCCACTACGTGGGCCGCGAGGTCCCCGACGTCTTCGTGGTCGGCTACGGCCTCGACCGGGACGAGCGGTACCGCAACCTCCCGTACGTCGCGCGCTTCGGCGCCTAGGATTCCGCGAGCAGGCGCAGCTCGATCTCCCGCCGGCGCGGCCCCTCGAACTCCATCAGGACGATCCGCTGGAACTCCCCGAGGGCGAGGCGCCCGCCCTGCACCGGGACGTGGACGCTCGGTCCCACCAGGCCGCTCAGGAAGTGCGCGGCCACGTGGGCGGCCGAGTCGTGCCGGTAGGCCCGCGGCGGGACCAGGCCCTGGAGGATGTCCATGATGTCCTCGGGGACCCCCTCCTCCCCGGTGAGAATCATCAGGCCCGCGGTCGTATGCCGCAGGAAGAGGTGGCAGCTTCCGTCCGGGGTGCCCCGCAGGAGCGCGCCGACCCGCTCCGTGATGTCCACCACTTCCCGGGCCGAGCGGGTCTCGAGCTCGATGGTCGTGGGCCTG
>CAMLFJ010000570.1 GCA_946479205.1 uncultured bacterium
GCCCGTGCAGGAACACCGGCGGTATACACGCGTGGCGGCAACGTGGCCGGTCACTGTCCGCATCGGCGACCGTCTCCTGCGCCTCCAGACCGTGAACCTGAGCGCCCACGGCGTCAAGGTCGGGCTGGACGCCGCGCTGCCGCCGGTCGGCACCCCCGCGCATCTCCGTCTCGAGCCGCCCGACGCGCCGCCGGTGGACGTCGAGGCCATTGTCTGGCGCGCCGACGATGACGGCGCCGCGTTCTTCTTCCTCGGCTCGTCGCACGCCGCATAAGCCGTACCCCGCCCCCCAGAGGAGACCCGCATGGGCGCAGAAGCCAGGATCAAGGAGCTCGGCATCACGCTCCCCAGCCCCCCGAAGCCGATGGGCAACTACATCCCCGCCGTCCGTGTCGGCAACCTGCTCTTCCTGTCGGGCCACGGGCCGATTCGCGTCGGCGACCAGCCGCTCACCCGCGGCAAGGTCGGGCGCGACATGTCGATCGAGGACGCCTACAAGGTAGCGCGCGAGGTCGGCATCAACCTGCTGGGCTCGGCCCGCCGGGAGCTGGGCAGCCTCGACAAGGTGAAGCGGGTCGTGAAGGTCCTGGGCATGGTGAACGCGGTGGAGAGCTTCGGCGACCAGCCCAAGGTCATCAACGGCTTCTCCGACCTGATGGTGGAGGTGTTCGGCGAGAACGGCCGGCACGCGCGCTCCGCCGTCGGCATGGGCTCGCTCCCCGCGGGCATCCCGGTGGAGATCGAGATGATCCTCGAGCTCAGCGGCCCCGCGGGCGCGCCCGCGCCGAAGAAGGCCGCGCGCTCGGCGCGCCCCGCCAAGGCGAAGAAGGCGGCGAAGCGCCGCCGCTAGGCGAGGAGCGGCGGAAGCACCCGCAGCGCCTCGGCGATCCGCGGGCCGTACCAGGACAGGAGCTTGCCGTCCACGAGGTGCATCCGCCCGTCCCGCACCGCGGGCAGGCCGGGGTACGGGGCGAAGTCGGCCTGGTGGACCTGGCGGAAGCGGTAGGGCTCGTCCGGGAGGAGGATCACCTCGGCGTCGGTGGCCGCGAGCTCGTCCAGCGTCACCTCCGGATACCGCTTCACCGCGCCGCCGAAGACGTTGATCCCGCCGGAGACCGCCAGCATGTCGTGGATGTAGGTGTCGGCGTTGATGGTCATGTAGGGCTTCCGCCAGATCGGGCAGAACACGCGCCGCGGCCTTCGCCCCGCCGCGGCGGCCCGCACTTCCTCGTAGCGCGCCCGCAGGGCCGCCTCCAGGTCGCGCGCCGGCGCCCCCGCCTCGAGCAGCTCGCCCAGCTCGCCCACCAGCCGGATCCCGTCGGCGACCGTCCGGGGATAGGTCACGTGGACCGGGATGCCCCAGGCCCGGAGCGTCTCCACGTGCTCGCGCACGTTCTCCTCGACGTTGGCGATGACCAGGTCGGCGCCGAGGTCACGGATCAGCTCGAGCTTGGGGTTCTTCTCGCCGCCGATCCGGGTCTTGGTCGCGACGCCCTCGGGGGGCTGCGTGCAGTAGATCGTGCAGCCCACCACGCGATCGCCCGCGCCGATGGCGAAGAGGATCTCGGTGATGCTGGGAATGAGCGAGACGACGCGCCGGGCCGGCACCGGCGCGGCTTAGAGCTTGGCGGCCTGCTCGGACAGGCGCTCCACGAGCTCGATCAGCCCCTTCAGGTGCTCGCGCAGCGCGGCCTCCGCCTTCTTGGCGGCCTCGCCCTGCCCGGCCTCGACCGCGTCCTCGAAGGCGGTGACCGCGATCCCGAACTCTCGCAACAGTCGGCGTGTGCTGTCCTGCGGCATGCTTGTAGGATATCATGCGCGCTGGTCACGACATGGTCGGCGCCGTCGATCTGCTCTACCGAGCGCTCTACCGCGGCGTGCTGTCCCGCATGCCCGAGCGCGCCGCCATCGCGATGGGCCAGTGGGGCCTCCGGCACGTTCCCCTCGATCGCCTCGGCCTCTTCCGCAACGCGGACCCGCGCCTGGCGATCACGCTGGGCGGGGTGCGGCTCCCGAATCCGCTGATCCTCTCGTCGATGTACTACGACACCGCGATCCTGCGCCGCGCTATGGGACTCGGCTGGGGCGCGGTGACCGCCAAGAGCATCACGCCGGGGCCGCGCCCCGGGCACCCCGAGCCGAATCTCGTGCGCATCGAGACCGCGGAGGGCCCCGGGCTCGTCAACTGCAACGGCTTCAAGAACCCCGGCCTCGAGGCCTACCGGCAGGCGCTGGCCGGGCTGGCGCACCGGGTCCCGCTCATCGTGGCGGCGGCGGGCGAATCGGCCGAGGACTACGTGCGCGTGGTCGAGGGCCTGCAGGAGTTCGGGGATCTGGTCGAGCTCAACATCTCCTCGCCCAACACCAAGCTGGTCTACGGCTGGTCCACGCGGCCCCACGAGCTGAAGGACGTGTTCCGGGCGGTGCGGGCGGCCACCCGCAAGCCGGTGATCGTCAAGATCTCGCCCGACTTCCGCGAGACCAACGAGGAGATCACGATCCCGGCCGCCCTGGACGCGGGGATCACCATCGTCAACTACGGCAACACACGCCGCGTGGACGAGCCCCGCCTGTCGCAGCGCACCGGCGGCCTCTCCGGCCCCGCCCTGTTCGCCACCACGCTCGAGAACGTGCGCCGGGTGCGCGAGCGCTTCGGCGATCGCCTCGAGCTCATCGCCACCGGGGGCATCGACAGCCCCGAGGCCGCGCGCC
>CAMLFJ010000571.1 GCA_946479205.1 uncultured bacterium
GCCGAGCCGACGCCCGAGAGGGTCACCCCGGACGCGGTCACCAGGAACGTGACGAGCGCCGGCTCGCGTTGATTCTCGTCGCGGAGCGCCGCCGCCAACCCGTTGCCGATCGTGGCGAGGAGGGCGAGCCCCGCGATCGCCGCGACCAGCTCCCGCGGGAACGCCGCGAAGAGTCCGACCACGGTGGCCCCGAACAGGCCGACGATCGCGTAGAAGCCCCCCGCGGCCATCGCCGCCACGTACCGCCGCCGCGGGTCCTGGTGCGCTTCCGGGCCCATGCAGATGGCGGCGGTGATGGCGGCCAGGTTCAGCGCGAAGCCCCCGAACGGGGCCAGGACGAAGTTGGCCAGTCCCGTCCAGCCGATCAGCGGCGAGATCGGTACCGCGTAGCCCGAGGCGCGGATGACCGCCACGCCGGGCACGTTCTGGGACGCCATGGTCACGAGGAAGAGCGGCAGGGCCACCCCGATCAGCGCGCCGGCCGTGAAGCGCGGGGACACCCAGACCGGCGCGGCCAGCGCCAGCCGCACCTCGTCCACCCGCAGCAGGCCCTGGCCGGCCGCCACCGCCACCCCCACCACCAGCGCCGCGATCACCGCGTAGCGCGGGGCCAGCCGCCGCGCGACGAGGTAGACCGCGAACATGCCGAAGGCGAGCGCGAAGCGGGTCCGCATGGCCAGGAACACCTCGAGCCCGAAGCGCAGCAGCACCCCGGCCAGCATGCCGGCGGCGATGGCCACCGGGACGCGATCCATCACCCGCTCGAACCAGCCCGAGAAGCCGGCCAGGGTGATCAGCGCCGCGGAGATGAGGAAGGCGCCGGTGGCCTCCTCGATGGTGAGGCCGGCCGCGCTGGTGACCAGCAGGGCCGCCCCGGGGGTGGACCAGGCGGTGACCACCGGCGCCCGGTAGCGGAGCGAGAGGAGCGCGCAGGTCAACCCCATGCCGAGGCCGAGCGCGAGCATCCACGAGCTGACCTGGGCCGGGCTCGCGCCGACCGCGCCCGCGGCCTGGAAGACGATCACCGCCGAGCTGGCGAACCCCACCAGCACGGTCACGAAGCCGGCGGCCACCGCCGATACAGACAGGTCCCGGGCCAGAGACACCCGGCCACTATATACTCCCCGCGTGCGCGCCTACCTGCTGTCGCGGCTCGGGCAGACCGTCCTGGTCGTGTTCCTCTCGCTGAGCGCCGTCTTCTTCCTCATGCGACTCGGCGGCGACCCCGTCCTGTTGTTCCTGCCCATGGACATCCAGGCCAAGGACCTCACCGAGTTCCGCCAGCGCCTGGGCTTCAACGATCCGGTGGCGGTGCAGTACGGCCGCTTCGTCGGGCGCGCGGTACGCGGCGACTTCGGCGAGTCCCTGCGCTACAAGCAGGATGCCCTCGGTCTCGTCCTGGAGCGTCTGCCCGCCACCCTCTACCTGGCGGTCGCCGCGCTCGCCCTGACCTTCCTGGTCGCGGTGCCGGTCGGCGTGCTCTCGGCGGTCCGCCGCGGCTCGCTCTTCGACTTCTTCGGCATGGGCGCCGCGGTGCTGGGCCAGGCGGTGCCCGGCTTCTGGCTCGGCCTCATGCTGATCTACCTCTTCTCGGTGAAGCTCGGCTGGCTGCCCACCGGGGGCACCGGCAGCGCGCGCCACTTCGTGATGCCGTGCGTGGTGCTGGCCTCGTTCTACGCCGCGCGCATGGCGCGGCTCACCCGCTCCTCCGTGCTCGACACGCTCAACGAGGAGTTCGTGCTCACCGCGCGGGCCAAGGGCCTGGCCGAGTGGGTCGTCATCGCCAAGCACGCGCTCAAGAACTCGGCGATTCCCATCGTGACCCTCGCCGGGCTCGACACCGGCCAGCTCCTGGGCGGCGCGGTCATCACCGAGACCATCTTCGCCTGGCCCGGGCTCGGGCGGCTCACCGTGCAGGCCCTGCTCAACCGCGACTTCCCGGTGGTGCTCGCGGCGGTGTTCATCTTCTCGGTCACCTATACCCTGATCAACCTGGTGGTGGATCTGCTCTACGGCTGGCTCGATCCGCGCACGCGGGCGCGGGCGGCCCGCGCATGACCCCGCGATGAGGAGATTCCTCGGCCGTCACGGCCGCGGCGTCCTCGGGCTCGTCATCGCCGCGCTCGTGCTGATCGCCGCGGTGGCGGCGCCGATCCTGGTCGCCCAGGATCCGCTGCGGAGCGACTTCGCGGTGGGGCTCCAGCCGCCCGGCACCCCGGGCCACCCGCTCGGCACGGACCAGCTCGGCCGCGACCTCCTCGCCCGCGTGCTCTACGGGGCGCGGGTCGCCCTCTTCATCGGCCTCTGCTGCGTCCTGCTCACCGCGGTGGTGGGCGGGCTGGCCGGCCTGCTGGCCGGGTACTACGAGGGCTGGCTCGGCGCGGTGGTCATGCGGGTGGCCGACGTGCAGCTTTCGTTTCCGTTCATCCTGCTCGCGCTCACCATCAACGCGATCGTGGGCCTGGGATTGCGCAACATCATCGTGAGTTTGTCAGTCGCCGGCTGGGTCGTGTATGCTCGCGTCGTCCGTGGGGAGGTCCTGTCGGTGAAGGAGCGCGAGTTCGTGCACGCGGCCCAGGCCCTGGGGCTCGGGCGGGCGCGGCTGCTCTTCCGGCACATCCTGCCCAACGTGGCGCCGTCCATCGTGATCGTGGGCAGCCTCCAGTTCGCCCAGTTCATCGTCGCGGAGGCCGCCATCTCGTTCCT
>CAMLFJ010000572.1 GCA_946479205.1 uncultured bacterium
ACCGGCCGCGCGATGTTCTTGAAGGTGCGCGGCCCGAGCGCCTGGAAATCCGCCTTGAGGGCGCGGCTCACCTGGTCGAACACCTGGCGGGAGATGCAGATGCCACCGGGCTCCGCGATGCCCTCGAGCCGCGCCGCGACGTTGATGCCGTCACCGTAGATCCGGGTCTCGTCGTGGATGACGTCGCCCAGGTTGATGCCGATGCGGAACTGCATGCGCCGTGACGCCGGCACCGCCTCGTTGCGGGTCGCCATGATGGTCTGCATCTCGACCGCGCACTCGGTCGCGTTGATCACGCTGGGAAACTCGGCCAGGATGCCGTCGCCCGCGGTGTCGATGATGCGGCCGCCGTAGCGGCCCACCAGGGGGAGGATCACCGCCTGGTGCCCCTTGAGGTCGTGCACCGTCGCGGGCTCGTCCTCGCCCATGAGCCGGCTGTAGCCGGCGATGTCGGCGGCGAGGATGGCGGCGAGCCGGCGCTTGATGGAGGGGGAGCGGTTGTCGTCCGTGTCTGTCACCTGGTTCTCATCCCTGGCCGCTAGGGCGCCGGCGGCGTTTGCCTCGCGGTCATGCTGGTCTCGAACGTGTAGAGAAAGTTCGTGAAGCCGAGGTCGTAGTCGGAGATGCCGGTCTGCCCGGTCACCCGCATGCGCGCGTGGTAGACCTGCCGCATCCCGGCCTCGACCTGCCGCCCGACCGCGGTGGCGGGAGGCCCCAGCTCGCCGAGCACCGTTCCCAGCTCGGGCCGAAGGGGCGCGGCCGCGGCGAGGCGCTCGAACGCCCCGCGCTCCTTTCCGGCCAGCACGCGCAGCTGGCGATAGAAGCGCTCGAGCCGGGCGGCCTGCCTCAGGACCGGCTCTCCGGAGGCGACCAGCGCGAGATACGCGAGGACCTGCGCGTGCAGCTCCTTCCAGTAGCCCTTCCGGTGACTGAACTCGTGCGCGAGGACGTGCGGCTCGAGCGGCCCGGTGTCCTTGAAGATCGCGACGTCACTCGACAGCGCGTCGCAGGCCCCGAGGGCGAACGGGAACGCGAGCTTTGCTAAGGCGAAGCCGCGCACCTCGGTGCTCGTGCGCACGCGCTGTCCGGTGATGCTCGCGATGTAGCGCGTGAGATGCCGGTCGACCTCCACCGCCAGCTCGCGGCGCGGGCGGCGCTGGGGAACGAACTCGTCGTTCAGGCGGTCCGCGAGGGTCCGGACCTCCGCTTCGCGGTCCTCTCGCGGCATTGGCACGAGGTGCCCGAGATCCGCGCCGAACTCCCGGCGGAAGTCGATCCGCCGGATGCCCCGCCGGTCGTGCCAGTCCCGGGCCGCGCTGGCGAGGTAGGCGCCCAGCACCGCGGCCTGCACCACGCGTCCGAGCGGCGTGACCCCCAGCAGGGCTCGGACCAGCAGGGGCGCCCCGACCACGAGGTCGATCGGCGCCACGGGCCAGTACGTCGCCCGGTTCGAGATCCGGATCTCGTCTGGCTTCGGCATCGTCCGCCAGTGTCGCACGGTCCGGGGCCCATGGGACCAAGGTCCCATAGGGACTCGACCGGCCGGGTCCTACAGTCAGGGGATGACGACGTTCAAGTGCGAGACCTGTCGGAAGGATCTGGGTCCGGATGTGCAGCGGTTCTGCGGCGACGACTGCCGCGGGCGATTCGTGGAGGGTCTGAGAAAAGGGACCCCGAGCCATACCGGCCGAACGGTAGCGCGGCGGCGCCGCCGCCGGGGACGCTGATTCGCGCGGCCGGTCAGCGCGGCCGCCGGTCCGCGCAGATCGCCCCGCCCTTGTAGACCAGCTCGATCCGCGCCGGATCGAGCAGCACCGTGACGTCGTCGAGCGGGTTGCCGTTGACCACCACCAGGTCGGCCAGGCGGCCCTTCTCGATCGTGCCGACCTCGCGCTCGAGCCCGAGGCACGCGGCCGCCCACTGGGTGGCCGCGCGGAGCGCCTGCATCGGCGAGAGGCCCGCCTCGACCAGGTACTTGAGCTCGAGCGCGTTCCTCGGATGGCCGTGGCCGCCCGCGTCGGTGCCCGCCGCGATCGGCACGCCCAGCTCGAGCGCCCGGCGCACGCTGGCCACGTGGTGCGGGTAGAGCGCGGCCGCGCGCTCCCGCACGTGCGGGGCCGGGCTCTCGCGATGGTACACGTAGACGGTGAGGGTGGGCACGAAGAAGGTGCCCTGCACCGTCATCTGCCCCAGCAGCGTGGGATCCTCGTCGAGGTAGCAGCCGTGCTCGATCGAATCGACGCCGGCCTCGAGCGCGGTGCGCAGTCCGGGCCCGCCGAGGGCGTGGCACATCACGCGCCGCCCGAGCGCGTGGGACTCCGCCACCAGCGCTTCCATCTCGCCTTGCGTGAACGCCGCGTCGAGCGGGCCGTGCCCGGCCCGCGAGCTGGCCCCGCCGGTGGTCGCGGTCTTGATCACGTCGGCGCCCGCGCGGACCATGGTACGGACCACGTCGCGCACCGCGTCGGGCCCGTTGGCCACGCTCTCCGGCAGCAGCGGATCGTAGGCGCCGCAGCACTCGTGGCCGGAGGGGCTCACGCGATCGCCGATGCCGCCGGTCGGCGAGATGATCTGCACCGCAAGCACCAGACGCGGCCCCGGGATCAGCCCCTGGTCGACCGCGAGCTTGAAGCCCGCGTCGAGCCCGCCCGCGTCGCGCACCGTGGTGTAGCCCATCGCGAGCGTCTCCGCGAGCACGC
>CAMLFJ010000573.1 GCA_946479205.1 uncultured bacterium
CGAGGGGGTTGACCGAGAAGTATCCAGACGGTTACTATCGGCCCACTGGATCGATGCCGACCGTCGCCGTCCCCAAGCGCCAGCCCAGCACGCCCGCCCGTGATCCCCAGCGGACGCGCGATCGCATCCTGGCCGCGGCCCTGGCCGAGTTCTCCGCGCACGGCTTCGCGGGAGCCCGCGTGGCCCACATCGCCCGTCGGGCGCGGGTCAACAAGCGGATGCTGTATCACTACTTCGGCAACAAGGAGGATCTCTTCCGCGAGATCTTCGACCGCAAGCTCCGCGAGCGCGCGGGCTGGATCACCGAGGCGCCGGCGGATCTGGGGGCGAGCCTCCGCTACTGGTTCGCGATGGCCTGCGAGGACCGCGACTGGATCCGCCTGACCCAGTGGGAGGCGCTCGGCCTCGGCGAGGGCCCGGTGATCCAGGAGCCCGAGCGACAGGCATCGCTCTCGCGGGGGCTCGACGATCTGCGCGACCGCCAGCGCCGCGGCCTCCTTCCCGATCTGGATGCGGGCCACCTCCTGCTCGCGATCCTGGGGCTGATCGCGTACCCGCTGGCCTTCCCGCAGGTGACGCGGATGGTGACGGGCCGCTCCTCGTCGGATCCGGTCTTTCACCAGGATTGGGCGGCGTTTCTCCAGCGATTCTCAGATGCCCTGAGCCCGAAGCGGATCGGGGCGGACGGGCGGGCATGAAGGCGCTCTGGGCCGCGCTGCTGCTGGCCGCGCCGCTGCTCGCCGGCTGCGACAAGGGCGCGGATCCCGCCACCGCCAAGGGCGCGCCGCCCGCGGTGCCGGTGACGGTCACGGAGGCCGCGCAGCGCGACGTGCCCGTCCAGGTCCGCGCCATCGGCAACGTGCAGGCTCTCGCCACCGTCGGCGTGCAGTCCATGCTCAACGGCGAGGTGATGAAGGTGCACTTCGCGGAGGGGCACGAGGTGGCGGCGGGCGCGCTGCTCTTCACCATCGACCCGCGCCAGCTCCAGTCCGCCCTCCTGCAGGCGCAGGCCACGCTCGCGCAGCACCAGGCGGCGGTGCTGTCGGCCGAGGCCAACCTGGCCCGCGACATGGCCCAGCTCGAGAACGCCCGGGTGGACGAACAGCGCTATCGGAAGCTGATGGAGGGCGGCTTCGTGGCGCGCGAGCTGTACGATCAGTTCCGCACCAAGGAGCTCACGCTCGCGGCCACCATCGACGCCGACCGCGCGGCAGTTGATACCGCCAAGGCCCTGGTGCGCGCCGACGAAGCCGCGGTGGACAACGTGCGGGTGCAGCTCAGCTACACCGAGATCCGCGCGCCCATCGGCGGCCGCACCGGCAACGTGCTGCTGAACCAGGGCAACGTGGTCAAGGCCAACGACGTCGGCAATCCCATGGTCGTGATCAACCGGGTCCACCCGATCTACGTGGCCTTCTCGGTTCCGGAAGCGCAGCTCGACGCGATCAAGCGCTACCGCGCGGCCGGTGATCTCCCGGTCGAGGCCCAGGTCACCGGCCAGCCGACCGGGGCCGTGCGCGGCCGGCTCACCTTCATGAACAACACGGTGGATCCGAGCACGGGGACGATCCAGCTCAAGGCCACCTTCGAGAACACCGAGAACGCGCTCTGGCCGGGTCAGTTCGTCAACGTGGCGCTGACCCTCACCCGGCAGGTCGGCGCGGTGCTGGTGCCGTCGCAGGCGGTGCAGACCGGCCAGAAGGGGCAGTACGTGTTCGTGGTCAAGGCGGACCAGACGGTGGAGGCGCGGCCGGTGGTGTCGGGGGCGCCCGACGGGCGCGACGTCGTCATCACGAGCGGGCTCACCGCGGGGGTGCGCGTGGTGGTGGACGGGCAGCTCCGGCTGATGCCGGGCGCGCGGGTGGAGGTCAAGCCGGCGGCGGGCGGCAAGGGGACGGGCGGGTGAGCACCGACGTCTTCATCAAGCGCCCGGTGATGACCACCCTGCTGATGGCGGCCATCCTGGTCTTCGGCCTCATGGCGTACCGGCTCCTGCCGGTGAGCGATCTCCCCAACATCGACTTCCCGACCATCCAGGTCACCGCGGGCCTGCCGGGGGCGAGCCCCGACACGATGGCCTCCGCGGTGGCCACGCCGCTCGAGAAGCAGTTCTCGACCATCGCGGGCATCGACTCGATGACCTCGACGAGCGCGCTCGGCACGACCCAGATCACCATCCAGTTCACGCTCGAGCGCAACATCGACGCGGCCGCCCAGGACGTGCAGGCCGCGATCGCGGCCGCGCAGCCCCAGATGCCGCCCGGCATGCCGACGCCGCCCTCGTACAAGAAGGTCAATCCGGCCGACCAGCCGATCCTCTACCTCGCGCTGAGCTCGCCGACCCTGCCGCTCTACGTGGTGGACGAGTACGCGCAGACCAACCTCGCGCAGCGCATCTCGACGATCAGCGGGGTGGCCCAGGTGGGGATCTTCGGCTCGCAGAAGTACGCGGTGCGGGCCCAGCTCGATCCGAGCGCGATGGCCACGCTCGGCATTGGCATCGACGAGGTGCAGAAGGCCCTGTCCGACTCCAACGTGAACCTGCCGACCGGCACCCTCTGGGGGCCGAACCAGGCCTTCAGCGTGCAGGCCACCGGCCAGCTCACCACCGCCGCCGCGTACCGGCCGCTGATCGTGGCCTACCGCAACGGCTCGCCGGTGCGGCTCGAGCAGCTCGGGCGCGT
>CAMLFJ010000574.1 GCA_946479205.1 uncultured bacterium
CGCCGACGCTCACCCTCGTCGTCGGCGCCGGCACCTGCGGTCTCTCGGTCGGCGCAGGCGACACGCTGCGCGCCCTGCGCGACGAGATCGCGCGCCGCCGCCTCGAAGCCCGCGTGATCGCCGGCGGCTGCAACGGCATGTGCTGGGCCGCCCCCGTCGTCACCGTGCTGCGCGGAGACGGCCCTCCGCGCGTTGTCCCGCGCGTGACCGCCGACCAGGCCGCGACGCTCTTGACCGCCGTGACCACCGGCACGCTCCCCGAGCACGCCGACGTCACCGCCTTCCTCGCCGGCCAGCGGCGCGAGCTGATGAGCCGCTGCGGCGTCACCGACCCTGGCGATGTCGCCGACGCGATCCGTCGCGGCTCGTACGAGGCGCTCACGCGCGCGCTGGCCGAGGCCCAGCCGGAGCGCGTCATCGAGACCGTCAAGCGCGCGGGACTGCGGGGTCGCGGCGGCGCCTATTTCCAGGCCGCGCTCAAGTGGGAAGGCGCGCGCCGCGCGGGCGGGTCCGTCACGTACCTGATCGTCAACGGCGAGGAGGGCGAGCCGGGCATCTTCAAGGACCGCCACCTCCTGGAGGGCGACCCTCACCGGCTCCTGGAAGGCGCGCTCCTGGCCGCCTACGCGGCGGGCGCCTCGCGCGTGATCCTCTACATCCACGGCGAGGCGCACCTGGCCGCCCGGCACGTCGAGCGCGCGCTGGAGCAGGCGCGCGCCGCGGGCTTCGTGGGCGAGCGCGTGCTGGGCAGCGAGTTCTCGGTCGCGGTCGAGGTCCGGCGCGGCGCGGGCGGGTTCGTCCTGGGCGAGGAGACCGCGCTG
The DNA here is from genome assembly GCA_946479205.1 of uncultured bacterium. The sequence continues at coordinate 822 of CAMLFJ010000574.1, forward strand.
ATGGAATCCCTCGAGGGCCGGCGCGCGATGCCCCGGCCGAAGCCGCCGTTCCCGACCGAGTCGGGCGTCTTCGGCCGCCCCACCGTCATCAACAACGTGGAGACGCTGTTCACCGTCCCGCTGATCCTCGGGCGTGGCGCCGAGTGGTGGACCGGCCTCGGCCGCGGTCACGGCACCAAGGTCTTCGGCCTCTCCGGGCACGTGGCGCGGCCCGGCGTGATCGAGGCGGAGCTCGGCCTGACGCTACGCGATCTGCTCGAGCGCATGGGCGGCGGCGCGCCGGACGGCCGGCCCGTGACCGCGGTGGCCCTGGGCGGCCCCTCCGGGATCCTCGTGCCGCCGCGGCGCTTCGACGAGCCGCTGGTGCCTGCCGGCAACCCGAATCCGGGCACCGGAGGGGTCGCGGCGCTGCACGCCGGGATCGGGGTCGCCGAGGCGGTGCGCGTGCTGCTCGACTTCAACACGCGGGAGTCCTGCGGCAAGTGCACGCCGTGCCGCGAGGGCACCGCGCGGCTGCGCGACATGCTCGACGGCCACGCGCCGGCGGACCGGCAGGCGGTGGCCGAGCTGGCCGACGTGGTACGCGTGGCCTCGCTATGCGGCCTGGGTCAGGCCGCGCCGCTCTCGATCCTGTCCGCGCTCAGCGAGTTCCCGGGCGAGCTCTAGGCCCCCTCACCCTGCCCTCTCCCCAGAGGGGAGAGGGTGATCGAAACCCTCGCCCCCGGAGGGGGAGAGGGCAGGGTGAGGGGGCCTCTACGGCAGCGCGCGGGCGGGCGGGCCGATGTAGTCCGCGCGCGGCCGGATCAGCCGGTTGTCGGCGTACTGCTCCATGATGTGCGCGCACCAGCCGGCCACCCGGCCGACCGCGAAGATGGACGTGCAGAAGTCGGGCGGGATGCCGAGCGCGTCGTAGACCACCGCCGAGAAGAAGTCCACGTTGACCGGCAGGCTGGTCCGGGCCTTCATCGCGTCGTAGAGCCGCTCCGCGACCTCGAAGAGCTTGCCGCGCCCGGTGGCTTCGGCCATCGACTTGGCCATGCCGCGCAGGACCCGCGCCCGCGCGTCGTCCACCTTGTAGACGCGGTGGCCGAACCCCGGCATGCGCGACTTGGGATTCGCCCGATCCCGCTTGGAGAGCGCGGCGCGCGCGCCGATCCGCCCCTCCACGAAGGCCTCGGCCCGCTGCGGCTCGGCGATCTCGAGCAGCATGGCCAGCACGTCCTCGTTGGCGCCGCCGTGGCGCGGGCCCTTCAGCGTCGAGATGGCCGCGACCACCGCGGAGTGCATGTCCGCCACCGTGGCCACCGCCACGCGCGCCGCGAAGGTGGAGGCGTTGAACTCGTGGTCGGCGTGCAGCGTGAGGATCACGTCCAGGATGCGCGCGACCTCCGCCGAGGGCTCCTTGCCGTCGAGCATGGAGAGGAAGTTCGCCGCGTGGGAGCCGTCGGGGCGCGCGGCCACCGGCTCGCGCCCGGTGCGGATGCGCTGCCAGGCGGCGACGGTGGCCGGTACCAGGTTCATCAGCCGGTAGGCCTTGCGCAGGTTGGCGGCGGGCTCGTCGGAGCGGACGTCCGGGTCGGAGGCGGCGGCCAGCGAGACCGCGGTACGCAGCGCGTCCAGCGGATGGCAGTCGCGCGGCAGCCGGCGCAGCAGATCGAGCACGGGCGGCGGCAACGGCCGCGTCTCCGCGAGCCGCGCGGCGAACTCGGCGCGCTCCGCGGGCGAGGGCAGCTCGCCGAACCAGAGGAGCCGCGTGGTGTCCTCGAAGCTGGCCGCGCCGACCAGGTCCGCGATCTCGTAGCCGCGGTAGTAGAGGCGGCCGGCCTCCCCGTCCACCCGGCAGATCGCCGATCGCG
>CAMLFJ010000575.1 GCA_946479205.1 uncultured bacterium
CACCCGCTTCGTCGGCCGCGAGACCGAGGTCGAGCAGATCCGGGGAGCATTCGCCCTCGCGCGTGACGGCCACGGCCAGATCGTCGCCCTGGTCGGGGAGCCCGGCGTGGGGAAATCCCGCTTCCTGTACGAGCTCACTCACGGGGACGGCATCCAGGCGTGGCTCACCCTGGAAGCGGCCTCCGCCTCCTACGGCAAGGGATCCAGCTACCTGCCGGTGATCGATCTCCTCAAGGGCTACTTCAAGGTGCACGAGCGCGACAGCCACCGCGAGATCCGGGAGAAGGTGACCGCCCGGCTACGCTTTCTCGATCCCGCCCTCGAGCCGATCCTGCCCGCCCTTCTCGCCCTGCTCGATGTTCCGGTCGAGGACGCCAGCTGGAAGGGGCTCGATCCCCCTCAGCGCCGCCAGCGCACCCTGGAGGCCGTCAAGCGCCTCCTGCTGCGCGAGAGCCGGGAGCAACCGGTGCTCGTCGTCTTCGAGGACCTGCACTGGATCGACGCCGAGACGCAGGCCCTGCTCGACGACCTCGTCGAGGGGCTGCCCGCGGCCCGGCTCCTCCTGCTCGTCAGCTACCGGCCCGGCTATCGCGATGGCTGGGTCGGCAACGCCTGCCACGGTCAGGTGCGGCTCGACGCGCTCCCGCCCGGGAGCACGGGCGAGCTGCTGAGCGCCCTCCTCGGCGAGGACCCGGGACTCGAGCCGCTCAAGCGTCTGCTGGTCAAGCGCGGGAACCCGTTCTTCATCGAGGAGAGCATCCGGACACTCGTGGAAACCCGCGCGCTCGCCGGGGAGCGCGGCGCCCATCGTCTGGTCCGGCCGATCGAGACCATCGAGGTCCCGTCGACGGTGCAGGTGATCCTGGCCGCCCGGATCGATCGGCTGCCGGAGGCCGACAAGCAGCTGCTCCAGACCGCGGCGGTCATCGGCAAGGACGTGCCCCTCGCCCTGCTGCACGCGGTGGCGGAGACACCGGAGGATGCAGTTCACCAGGGGCTCAGACGCTTGCAGGCGGCCGACTTCCTGTACGAGAAGCGCCCGCTTCCGGACCTCGAGTACACCTTCAAGCACGCGCTCACTCACGAGGTGACCTACGGCACCCTGCTCCAGAAGCGGCGCCGGATGCTCCACGCCCGCATCGTCGGCGCCATCGAGCCCGGCTATCCGGACCGGCTGATCGAGCACGTCGAGCGGCTGGCCCACCACGCCGTGCGGGGCGAGCTGTGGGAGCAAGCGGTCGGGTACCTCCGGCAGGCCGGCGCCAAGGCCCTGACCCGATCGGCCAACCGAGAGGCGGTCGGCTGCTTCGACCAGGCGCTGGCGGCCCTCGGCCGTCTGCCCGAGGCGCGCGAGACCCTGGAGCAGGCCGTCGATCTGCGCTTCGGCCTGCGCACCGCGCTGTTCCCGCTCGGAGAATTCGAGCGCGTCCTTGCCTCTCTCCGCGAAGCCGAAGGCCTGGCGAGGACGCTCGAGGACCAGCGCCGGCTCGGGCAGGTGTCCGTCTACATGTGCCAGCATCTCTATGTCATCAGTCGGCCGGAGGAGGCGCTCGGCTTCGGCCAGAGTGCCCGGACCATCGCCGAATCCCTCCAGGATGTCCCGCTTCAGGTGAGCGGGAACCTCTACCTCGGCGTGGCCTGCCTCGCCACCGGGGACTATCGACAGGCCGAGCTCCTCCTCGGGACAGTCCTGAAATTGCTCGACGGTGATCGGAGCCGCGAACGGTTCGGCCTCCCCGGATTTCCCGCGGTGATGGCCCGCGCCTACTTGACCTGGATCCTCGCCGACCGCGGCAGGTTCGAGGAAGGGATCGTCCACGTCCAGGATGGCATCCTCCGCGCGGAAGCCCTCGGCCATCCCTACAGCCTGGCCTCCGGGTGCTGGATCCTCGCCTATCTCCACATCGTCCGGGGAGAGCTCGACGACGCGGTTCGCCTGCTCGAGCGCGGACTCGCCCTGAGCCGCGAGTGGACCCTGACCTTCTACTCGGTCCTGAACACGGCGAGCCTGGGCTACGTGCGCGCGCTCTCGGGGCGCATCGCCGAGGGCCTCCCGCTGCTCGAGCAGGCGCTGAGCGCCCTCGAGTCCATGGGGCTTCGACTCTTCCAGCCGCTCGTCCTCGTCTATCTGGGCGAAGCGTACGTCCTCGCCGACCGGCTCGAGGGCGCGCGCGACTTCGCGACGCGAGCCCTCGCGCTCGCCCGCGAGGGCGGGCAACGCGGCCACGAGGCGTGGGCCCTCCGCCTGCTCGGCGACGTCGCGGCCCGTCACGATCCCCCGGAGCGGGCCGGCGACCACTACCGTGACGCGCTCGCGCTCGCCGGAGAGCTCGGGATGTCTCCCCTCGTGGCCCACTGCCACCTCGAGCTTGGCCGGCTCCACCGGCGCACGGGCACGAGCGCGCAGGCCCACGACCACCTGGCGAGCGCGACGACGATGTACCGCGAGATGGACATGCGGTTCTGGCTGGCCAAGGCGGAGCTCGAGATGCAGACACTGGCCTGACCCCGACGACCACCGGCATGACCCGCCGGATCCTCCTGGGAGTCCTGGGCGTGATGGCGCTGAGCGGGTTCGAGCCGGCAGCGGTGCCGCCTCCGGTCGTGCGCTCGCCCTCGCGGCGCGCCCCGAGCACGAGGGCGTCGGCGGGAACGCGACGGCACCAGTCGGCTTCG
>CAMLFJ010000576.1 GCA_946479205.1 uncultured bacterium
AGCGCGCCGGGCACCATCAGCACGATCGCGGTCACCGAGGCGATCTGCAGCTCGTAGCCCACGCTCGCGGTGTACATGTAGACGGGCAGCGTGGTGACGAACGGGGCGCCCACCAGCAGCGTGCCGGTGAACTCGTCGAGCGAGTAGAGGAACACGAGCAGCGCGCTCGCCACGATGCCCGGCACCGCCAGCGGTAGCGACACGGTCAGGAAGGTGCGGGTCACCGAGGCGCCCAGGTTCCAGGCGGCCTCCTCCAGCTCCGGGGCGAGCGCCCGGAATACCGCGGTCATCGTCCAGACCGCGAAGACCAGGCCGCCCACCAGGTGCACCAGCACCACCCCGGTCATGGTGCCCGCGAGGCCGAAGCGGTAGAACTCCCGGGTGGCGCTCGCGAAGACCGGGAGCTGCGGGAAGGCCTGGGGCAGCAGGAAGGCGAGCAGGATCACGGTGCGGCCCGCGAAGCGCAGCCGGGCCAGCGCGTAGCCGAGCGGGATCGCGAAGAGCAGGGCCAGCAGCGTCACGATGACCGCGACGATCAGGCCGGTGGAGAGCGGATCGAGGAAGTCGCCGGTGAGCATGCGCGCCCAGTAGCGCAGCCCGAACCGCTGGGGCCACGGACTCGGATAGGTCCAGCGCTCCGCGAAGGACCAGACGCCGAGGCTCAGCAGCGGGCCCAGGATGAAGAAGGCGGCCACTGCGAGCGCGGCCGCGCGGGCGGTCATGGCGCCGATCGATCGCGCGGGCTCGATCACGATCGGCTAGCGGGTCAGCCGGCGCACGTAGACGAGCGCGGCTCCCATCGCCAGGAGGTAGGCCACCACCCCGAGCGCGGAGGCGGTGGCGAAGTCGCCGTGCTGCCCGTAGCGGTAATAGACGTCGATCATCAGCATCTGCGGCCCGCCCCCACGCCCCATCATGAGCGGGATCGAGAACGAGGCCAGCATCGAGGAGAAGATCAGGATGCCGGTCACCGCCAGAGCCGGCGCGGCCATCGGCACCAGGATGTCCCGGGTGAGCCGTCCGGTGGACGCGCCGAGCTGGCGCGCGGCCTCGAGGTACGAATCATCGGTGCCGCGGAAGGCGCCCAGCAGCAGCAGCGCGGCGAGCCCGAGGTGCTTCCAGGCGAGCGCGGTGGCGATGCCCGCCCACGACGACGAGAACGACGGCACGTACGGGCTCCAGAACACGCGCAGCGCGTGGCCCACCACCACGAACGGCACGAACAGGGGAACCTTCAGGAGAAACTCGATCGGGCCGAAGGCGCGCAGGCGAAGCCAGCCGCACACCGGGATCGCCAGCGCGAAGGTGAGCGCGGTGCCGGCCGCGGCGACCCCGATGGTGTAGGCCACGTCCCGCGCGTAGAGGTTGGCGACCGTCGCGTAGTTCGCCAGTGTCCACTGCCCCTCGCGCGTGAAGCTCGCCGCCACCGAGGCGCCGAGCGGCCAGAGGAAGACCGCGGCGAGCACCGCGAGCGCGGGGGCGCAGAGCGCGCCCCACAGGCAGCGCTCGGACAGGGTCAGCGGACGATCTCCTCGTAGGCCAGGCTGATCAGGTCGTGGTACTCCTTGATCGGCATCTGCCGCGAGTAGCGCGCGAGATCCTGCGCGCTCACGCCCGCGAAGAGCAGCTCGCGGCTCTTGGCGTTGATGAGGGGCAGCACCTTCTCCGGGTCCACCCCCGGGTACCAGCCGAACTTCTCGACGATCGCCCTGGCCTGCACCTCGGGCGTCGCGATGTAGTCGATGTAGCGCACCGCCGCCTCCCGGCTCGCCGCCTCGCGCGGCACCACCAGGTAGAGCGGGTAGATCGGCAGCCCGGGCGCGGGCAGCACCGGGGTCACCGCCGGATCCATGCGCCCCTCGTTCTTCCAGGCCACGAGCTGGTCGATCCACACCGCGCCCATCCAGATCTCGCCGCGGTTGAGCGCGTCCAGCGTGCCCGCGTTGCCGTTGGTGATGATCGCCTGCCGGTTGAAGTCGCGCAGGGCGGTGATCGCCTCGCGGATCGCGGGCTCCCGGCTCTTGTCGAACGGCCCCTGGGTGAGCTCCTTGTAGAGCCCGGTCTTCCAGTACACCCAGCCCATCGTGAAGCCGACCCCGCTCACCCCGCCCTTGATGCCGTTGTAGCCGAAGCGGCCGGGATTGGCCTTCACCCAGGCGGCGAGCTCGTCGAAGGACTTCGGCGGGTTGGGCACCTTGCCGGGCACGTACGCGACCGCGATCTGGTTGTGGAACATGGGCACCACGTACCCGTCCACCGTGACGCCGAAGGCTTCCTTCACCTCCGCGCCCTTCACGAGCGCCGCGTTCTTCATCTGGGGCACGTAGCGGTGGAGCAGCCCCTCCTTCACCATCTGCGAGGCGACCGCCATGCTCACCAGCGCCACGTCGAGGTCCCAGGGCTTGCGGCCGGTGTCGGCCTGCGCCCGGATCTTCGTGTAGATGGCGCGGCTGGCCGGCTCGCCGGTGCCGGTGCCGACCACGTTGAGATCCACGTCGGGCGCGACGGCGTGGAAGCCGGGTCCCAGCAGCGTCTTGTGCACCTCGACCACGTTGACGTCGGCCCCGATGGCGACGTTGAGCCGGGTGGCCGCGGAGGCGGGCACCACCAGGGCCAGCAGGACGGCGAGCAAGGACCGGAGCAGCATCGTGGACTCTCCTCTCGTCAGGCC
>CAMLFJ010000577.1 GCA_946479205.1 uncultured bacterium
GTGCCGCCCCAGCGCATCGCCGAGCTCGAGCGGCTGCCGCGGGAGATGAAGTCCTCGCCCGGCAAGCCCTACTTCCCCTTCTACCTGATGCTGAACGCGAGCCGCCCGCCGCTCAACGACAAGCGGCTGCGGCAGGCCATCGCCTGGACGATCGACCGCTCCGAGATCGTCAAGCTCGTCTACTTCGACACCCACGTGGTCACCGCGGAGCCCACCCCGGCGCCGAGCCCCTGGGCCACCGGGGTGAACGCCCACAAGGGTGGCCCCGACCTCGCCCGGGCCAAGCAGCTCCTCGCGGAGGCGGGTCACGGCAACGGGCTCACCCTGACCTATCTCGTGAAGTCGCAGGTGCCGGTGCTGGTCAAGACCGGCGAGATCCTGCGCGAGCAGCTCAAGAAGGTGGGCATCACGCTGGACGTGCGGCCGCTCGAGTCCGGGCAGTACTTCGAGGAGCTGGTCGGCAAGAAGTTCGACATCGCGGGCGGCTGGTGGAGCGTCACGGTGGATCCCGACATGTTCTACTACCCGATGCAGCACTCCTCCTCGGCGTGGAACTTCTGCGGATTCAAGTCGGAAGAGGCGGACAAGCGGCTCGACGCCTTCCGCTTCACCGCGAACGCGGCCGCGCGCAAGAAGATGTACCCGGAGCTGGTGCGCTGGTTCCAGGAGGAAGGCTCGCTGATCGTCTTCAGCAACGAGCTGCAGCGCTACTGGATGAAGCCCAACGTGCAGGGCTCGGCGCCGCTGTCCTCGCTCGAGCTGCGCTTCGAGGACACCTGGCTAAGCTGAGAGATCTCGCGCTCGCCCGAGAGCGGTGGGGGGGCCTGGGGGAGGAGCGGCGCTCGCTCCCCCCCAGTAAGAAATGATTCTGTACGGGGTGCGCCGGCTCGCGCTGGCGGTGCCGCTGCTGCTCGGCATGAGCGTGCTGATCTTCGCGCTCATGCGCCTGGTGCCGGGCGACCCGGCGGTCGCGGTGCTGGGCTACAAGGCCACCCCCGAGGGCATCCGCGCGCTCCGCGAGGCCTTCCACCTCGACGAGCCCGTGCCCCAGCAGTACCTGCGCTGGCTCGGGGCGGCCGCGCGCGGGGATTTCGGCCACGACTTCCGCCAGAACGAGCCGATCGGCCGCATGATCCTCGACCGGCTGCCGGTGACACTCGAGCTGACCCTCCTCGCCGCGCTGTGCACCGTGCTGATCGGGGTGCCGCTCGGACTCCTGGCCGGCGGGCGGCGCGGGGGAACCGCGGATCGCGCCGCCCTCGCGGTGGGCCTGCTCGGGGTCTCGGTGCCCGACTTCTGGCTCGGCATCATGCTGATCCTGGGCCTCTCGCTCGGGGCCGGCCTGCTGCCGTCGGGCGGGTGGGTCCCGTTCGCGGAGAGCCCGGCCGAGAACCTGGTCCACATGGCGCTGCCGGCCCTGACCCTGGCGGTGAGCCGCGCGGCGGTGCTCGGGCGGCTGACCCGGGCCGCGGTGCTCGACACCATGCACAGGAGCTTCGTGCAGTACGCCCGCGCCAAGGGCCTGGGCGAGCGCGCCATCCTCTTCCACCACGTGCTGCCCAACGCGGCGATCCCGATCGTCACCGTGCTCGGGCTGCAGGTGGGCTACATGCTGGGCGGCGCCATCGTGGTCGAGATGATCTTCACGCTGCCCGGCCTCGGGCGGATGACGCTCGACGCGGTACTCGAGCGCAACTACCCGGTCGTGCAGAGCGCGGTACTCGTGATCGGCGCGATGTTCATGCTGGTGAACCTCGTCACCGACGTGCTCTACGGCGCGATCGATCCGCGGGTGCGGCGGCGCTGATGTGGCGCGCGATCCGCTGGACGCTGCCGGCCGGGCATCGCGGGGTGACCGTGGCCGGCCTCGCGGTGATCGCCGGGCTGATGCTGATCGCGGCGCTCGCGCCTCATGTCGTTCCCGGGAGCCCCACCGAGATCGCCAAGGACCACGCCCTGCGCGGCCCCACCTGGGGCCAGCCCTTCGGCATGGACGACCTCGGGCGGTCCATCCTGAGCCGGGTCGCCCACGCCTACCGCGTCTCGCTCGGCGTCGCGGTGGCCTCGGTGGCGCTGGCCCTGCTCGTCGGCCTGCCCCTCGGGCTGGTGGCGGGCTACGCGGAGGGCGCGCTCGATCAGCTCATCATGCGGCCGCTGGACGTGCTGATGGCCTTTCCCGCGATCCTGCTCGCGATCGCCCTCATGAGCGTGTTCGGCACCGGCGTCGTGCTGGTGGCCGCCTCGCTCGCGGTGGTCTACACGCCGATCGTGGCGCGCGTGGTCCGGGCCGCGGTGATCGCGGTCAAGGCGGAGATCTACGTGGACGGCGCCCGCGCGCTCGGCGCGCCGGCCCGCCGGCTGGTGCTGCGCCACATCCTGCCCAACGCGGCGACGCCGGTGCTGGTGCAGGCCTCGGTGCTGATGGCGATCGCGATCCTGGTCGAGGCCTCGCTGTCGTTCCTCGGGGTGGGGGTGCGGCCGCCCACACCGTCGCTCGGCCTCATGCTGGCCGACGGCCGCGGCTTCATGGTGCAGGCGCCCTGGATGGTGATCTTCCCCGGCCTGGCCATCATGGCCGCGGTGCTGGGCTTCAACATGGTGGCCGACGGCCTGCGCGACTGGCTCGACCCGCAGCAGGCCGCGGGCCGCTCGTGATGGC
>CAMLFJ010000578.1 GCA_946479205.1 uncultured bacterium
ACGAAATGCTCGGCACGTTAGGGACCGGCGCCGCCGCTGTCAAGGGGATTTCTACCCTTACTGCGTGAGGGGAGATACACCGGCACTGGACGAGCGGGGCAGGGCCGCAGGGGGTGCGCTCAGCGGGGCATCACTCCGGTCCCCTGGAAACAGTCGTTGTAAGCGCGCTCAGGGGCGCGCAGGCCGAAGAAATTGGAGTCCCGCCCATGGCCGTAGCGCGTGGTCTCCATCTCCTTGAGCGCGTCCTGGTAGAGCCGGATCACCTCGGGAGTCACCTTCGTCTGGCACACCTGGGCCAGGGCGCGCTGATATGCCACCACGTGGGTCTGCTGCTGGGCTCGGGCGGGAAGCGCGGTCCCAGCCACCAGCACCCCCGCCACCATCACGCCCACTGCGACGAGCGGTCTCATGGCAGATCCTCCCTCGAGTAGAATCGCTCACGGCCGCGGCGCGGTGAGCACCACGTACTCGTTGGCGCCCCCGCCACGCTGGAGATACACCGGCACCGACTCGCCCGGCTTCAGTCCCACCACCGCCTGCCGGAACGCGTCCGCGTCGCTGACCGGCTTCCGGTTCACCTCGAGGATCGCGTCGCCGGGCCGGATGCCGGCGGCCGCGCCCGCGCTCCCCGGGGCCACCTCGGTGACGAGCAGCCCGCTCCGGGCCGCCAGGCGGCGCTGCTGGGCCGTCTCCGGCGTGAGCGGCTCCACCGTGAGCCCCAGGATCTCGTCGCGGCTCTCCTCCGCCTCCATCGCGTCGTCGGTGGGCTGCTCGCCGATCTTGATGCTCAGGGTGACGGACTTCTTCTCCCGCATCACCTTGACCGGCGCCGCGCGGCCCGGCTCGATCGCCGCGACACGCTTCTGCAGATCGGGCACGTCCTTGATCGCCGACCCGCCGAACTCCACGATGACGTCGCCGGGCTTGAGCCCGCCCGCGGCGGCGGGGCCGTCCTTCATCACGTCGGCCACCAGCACGCCCGCGTCTTCCTTCACGCCGAAGCCCGCGGCCAGCTCGGGGCTCAGGTCCTGGATGGCCACCCCGAGCCAGCCGCGCACGACCTTCCCGCGGTTGATCAGCTGGGTCATGATGTCGCGCGCCATGTTGATCGGGATCGCGAAGCCGATCCCCTGGCCGCTCGAGACGATGGCGGTGTTGATGCCCACCACTCGGCCGTCCAGGTTCAGCAGCGGCCCCCCCGAATTGCCGGGGTTGATGGACGCGTCGGTCTGGATGAACTGCTCGTAGGTGGCCACCCCCACGTGGGTGCGCCCGGTCGCCGAGATGATGCCGACGGTCACGGTGCGATCGAGACCGAAGGGGTTGCCGATCGCGATGGCCCACTGCCCCACCCGGAGCCGGTCCGAGTCGCCCAGGTCGGCCACCGGCAGCGCGCCGGTCGGGTTCTCGATCTTGACCACCGCGAGATCCGTGCGTCCGTCGCGCCCCACCAGCGTGGCCTTGAACTTGCGGTCGTCAGAGAGGCGCACCTCGATCTCGGTCGCGTTCTCGACCACGTGGTTGTTGGTCAGGATGTAGCCACGCGGATCCACGAGGACGCCCGAGCCCGAGGCCCGGCCCTCTTCACGTGGCGCCCGCCGGCGGAAGAAGCGCTCGAAGAGCTCGGGGCCGAAGAACTCGCGGAAGCGTTCTTCCATCTCGGGCGACGCGCCGCCCTCCGGCCGGGCCTCCCGCTTCACCTTGACGCTCACGTTGACCACGGAGGGGGTGGCCCGATCCGCGACGGAGACGAACGCGTCCTCGAGGGCGCGCAGAAGTCGCTGTGAATCGGGTGCCGGCGCGGCCGGACGCGGCGCCTGGGGCGCGCGCGGCTGCTGGGCCAGGGCCGGCGGCGCGAGCGCGCCCAGGACCACCAGGAGGAGCGGAGCGGCCAGCGCCCGACGCCGGATCGTCATGGGAAGACCTCCGCCAAACATCTTACCTGCCGATGCGGGGGACGGCTACTCCGGGGGCGGATGGGATTCGATCGCCAGCTCCAGCACCCGCGTGGTGGCGGCGGTCACCGGCGCGACCGAGCCGCGGCGGATGCCCGCCACCCAGATGATCTCGCGCCCCGCCTCGACGAGCGGGGTCCGTGCGCGCTGCCACCGCGGCACGCCCGCGTCGATCAGGAAGGACTTAAGCCTCCGGAGCGCGGGCGCGCCGAACGGTGAGAAGACGTCGCCGCGGCGGCGGGCCCGTACCGCGAGCGCGGGCGGGAGCGCGTCGGCGTCGAAGGCGGCGCGGCCCGGCTCGCGCGGAACCACGTAGGCGCGCCCGCGGGCGAGGACCCGCGCGGTGAGCCGTGCCTCGATCTCGGGCAGCTCGAGCGCATCCGGCACCGCCCAGGCGCGGGTCACGAGCGCGGGCAGCGCCACCGGGCCCACGCGCAGCCGCCGGCCGCTGCGCTCCACCGCCAGACGGCCCAGCCGCGCCGCGCGGCGGGGCGGCGCCTCCCCGAGGAGGCGGCGGAGCGCGCGCTGGGCCGGCCCTCGCAGCGGACGCGTCTCGCCGAGGAGCGCGGCGGCCTGCCGGAGGATCTCCGCGGCCAGCTCGATCGGACGCTCGGCGAGCGCGCCGACGTCGAGACTGAGCACGGCGCCATCGCGGATCGCCAGGCGCGCGACCTCCGTCCGGGCCCGCGCTACCAGGTCGGCCG
>CAMLFJ010000579.1 GCA_946479205.1 uncultured bacterium
GGAACAGCTGCCAGGCCGGACCGCTACGGTAGTCGCTGCGGCGGCACAGGCGCTCGACGTGCGGCTCGAGCGCGCGCGCCAGCTCGGCCGGAAGGCGGGCGAGCGGCCTGCCGTCGGGCCCGTGGGTCCACAGCAGGTGCGCGCGCGGTGTCGCCCGCCACGGCCTCAGGTCTCGACCCCGGACGACCGGCCGAGTCCCCGGTCCCGGTTGCGCGACCAGGAACACCTCGTCCGCCCCGGTCTTCACGCCGAGCTGGGGGCTCCAGCGATCGCCCACGGTCGCACAGACGGTTCGCAGGTGACGCGCGACCTGCGTGGCCCCACCGGCAAGGATCCACGGACCGTCGACGGTGAGGGCACGCTGGGGGATCGCCGGGGCTCGGGTCTTGGGCCCGAGGGCGGTGGCCACGCGCTCGCGGCCCGTCGGCTCGACGCGCACGGCCACCAGGGCCATCGGATAGACTGCGGCACCGAACGCACCCATTTGTGCAATCGGAGCCACCCGCTCGAGGCGCGTGCTTGCGGCGAGTCGCCGTCGCAGCGGCTCCGCATAGCCGCTCGACGCGAGCTTCGCGGGGACGAGCAATGCCGCCGCTCCACCGGGTGCGGCGAGCTCGAGCGCGCGCTCCACGAACGCGACCGCGAGGTCGGGCAGGTGTGCGAACCCGGGGCCGCGCGCGGCCCGCCAGGTGGTATAGCGGGTGGCCAGCGTTTCACGCACCTGGGCTGGCACCCGCTCGCCGCGCACCCAGGGCGGGTTTCCGGCGACGAGGTCGAACCCGCCGCGCGCCAGGATGTCGGCGAAGTGGGATTCGAACGCAAAGAACGGGGCGCCACCCTCACGGGAGAGGCGGCGCGCGGCCGACCGAAGCTCGCGGCGACTCGCGCGCACGCGCCGGAGCAGCGCGCGCTCGTCCGGGCGGAGCCCCCGCCGCCGTCCGAACAGGTCGCGATCCTTGCCGGCGGCGACCAGCTCTGCGGCGCGCCGCTCGAGGGTCGCTGCGGCTGCCGCGAACAAGCGCCGCGCGAGCGCTCCCTCGGCACCGGCGAGCTCGCCGAGCGCCCGCCGCTTGGCCGGTCCGGCGAGGCTGAAGAGCGCGCGCCGGGCGATAGTGAGCCGCTCGACCTCCGTCGACGGAGCCGCGGGTGCCGCGGCACCCCCGCCCAGCGCGCGGGCCAGCGTGAGGGGGTCGAGCAACGCGTCCCCCTGGCGCACATGCCCGTCGAGGTTCGGCAGTGGAGCGATCCGCGCGAGGTCGGGTTCGTCCTGGTCCGGCACGAGGGCGAGCCACAGACGCAGCTCGGCGAGCCGCACGGCTGTGAGATTCAGGTCCACACCGAAGAGGGAATGCGCCACGACGTCGCGGCGTACCGTGGCGGCGGGTCCCTCGCCCGCGGCGCAGCGCAGCTGTGTGAGCTCGTCCAGTGCACCGAGGAGAAATGCTCCCGAGCCCACCGCCGGGTCGAGCACGGCGATCCGGCGGAGGTCAGGCGGCGCGTCGGGCGGATCGCCGTCGTGCATCCAGCGCTCCGCGGCCAGGGGGGCGAGGCCGAAGCGGTGCACGAGGATCGCGGCCAGGCCGGCGCGCACGATCTCGCGCACCAGGGCGGCGGGAGTGTAGTAGCTGCCGCTCGCGCGCCGCTCGACGGGGTCCATCACGCCCTCGAACACTCGGCCCAACATGTCGGGCGCGACGCAATTGCCTACATCGTCCGACTCGCGCGCCGAGAAGTGGAACCGCTCGAACAGCTCGTCGAACGCGTCGCGCCAGTCGATGTTGGTCCAGCGGGCCGGGCCGTCGCGCCGCTCGAGGGCGGTGGGCTCGAATAGCCCACCGTTCAGGAACGGCAGGCGGCCCAGTGCGCGCGCCGCGCCGGAGCGCCCGGAGGGCGGTCGATTGAGAGCGCCGAAGCAGAGCGGATCGAAGACCTGGCGGTGAAAGTGCCGCCGCGTGGCGACGCTCTCATCGAAACGGTGGATCAGGTAGCGCCGGTCGCCGTCCAGCCAGCCTTTCGCCTGCACGAAGTAGAGGAACAGCACGCGGGTGAGCGCGGTGAGCGCCAGGGTGTGCCGTTCGGCCCGGCTGCGGGGCACCGCCAGGCGATCCGTCAGCCGCTCCAATGTGGCCCGAAAGGCCCGGAAGAAGCGCGGGGTGACCCCTTCGCTCGCGAGCGCATCGCCGATCCGCAGGCTGAGCGCGAGCGACGTTTCCCCCGCGAGGGGGCTGAACCGCTCCAGCGTCTCGAGCGAGCCGCCGGGCGGTCGCTCGAGAGGAATCGTGACGAGGCGCACCGCGGGACGCCCGCGTGCGGTCGCGCGCCAGCTCGCGCAGACGAGGCGGCGCGGGCCCGAGCCGAGCGCGCACGCGAGGCCGCGTTCGGCCTGCGCCGCCAGGCGTTGGGCCGCTGCGCGGACCGCCTGCTCGGGGTCGCGAGCCTCGAGCGCGAACACGCGGAACGCCTCGTGACGCGCCACCAGCGCCGCTCGGACTACGCCCGCCGCCTCCGCGTGCCCCGGACCGAGCCAGGGTCCGGGTGGCACGGGCTCCCACGCCGCGTGAAACCCGAGCGCCCCAAAGAGGTGGCGAAGATCGTCGATCTGCTCGGTGCGGGCGAGAAGTTCCCGCAGCACCACGGGACCCCTGGTTCGGA
>CAMLFJ010000580.1 GCA_946479205.1 uncultured bacterium
GGCCGAGCGCCTTGGTGATGATGATCGGGTTCCGCGCCGCGGCCAGCATGGCCGCCGCCTCGTCGATCGCGGCCGGATCCGGCAGGGTCGCGGCCGGCACCACCGCGCGCGCGGGATCGGTGTATTCGATGGCGTCGTGCCGCTCGGCCAGCACCTCACGGGGCAGCGTGAGATAGACCGGCCCGCGCGGTTCGGACTGGGCCAGGATCAGCGCGCGGTCCACCACCGTCTCGAGCTGGTCGAAGCGCTTGAGCTCGTAGTCCCACTTGACGAACTCGCGGAGCATACCCGCCTGGTCGAAGGACTCCTGCGCCCAGTGGATCGGCCGGTCGCGGCTGCCCGCATCACCGGACTCGGTGATCGGATTCCGCCCCGCCGAGAAGAGCATCGGGATGTTCGAGCGCGCCGCGTTGATCACCCCGCCCGCCGCGTTGCCCGCGCCCACGATGACGTGGACCATGACCACTTGGGGCCGGCCCGAGACCATGGTGTAGCCGTGCGCCATCGCCACCGCCGGGACCTCGTGCGGCACCGTGATGGGGCGCGGGCTCGCCTGGCCCTGCGCCCCGCGGCGGGCGTAGGCCTCGATGATCGGCGCGAAATCGGTGCCCGCGTTGGCGAAGAAGTACTCGACCCCGCGGGCGGCCAGGAGCTCGAGGTAGGCGTCGGCGGTGGATTCGACGGTCGCTCGTTTCATCATGGTGCAGGGAGGGTAGCGCCGGGCCGAGGGGTGGTCAAGGACCATGCAGTTGCCGTAGAGTAGGCCCCCATGACGACCTCAGGAACGGCCCACGACCTCGTGATTCGCGGTGGACTCGTCGTCGACGGCACCGGCGCCCCTGGCCGCCGCGCCGACGTGGGGGTGCGCGACGGCAAGCTGAGCGAGATCGGCGCGGTGACCGGCCGCGGCGCCCGCGAGGTCCCGGCCGCGGGCCTGGTCGTCGCGCCCGGCTTCATCGACCCGCATACGCACTATGACGCCCAGATCACGTGGGACAGCCTCGCTTCCTGCTCGTCCTGGCACGGGGTGACCACGGTGGTGATGGGCAATTGCGGCTTCACGCTGGCCCCGTGCCGCGCCGAGGACCGCCTGACCCTGATGCGCATGCTCACCTACGTGGAGGGCATGCCGCTCGAGGCGCTCACCGAGGGCATCCGCTGGGAGTGGGAGACCTTCGCCCAGTACCAGGACGCGGTCGAGCGCATCGGCCCGTGGATGAACGTGGGCTGCTTCATCGGCCACTCGGCGATCCGCCAGTACGTGATGGGCGACGCGGCGTGGGAGCGCGCGGCCACCGCGGAGGAGATCGCGGGCATGGGGCGCCTCGTCACCGAGGCGATGGCCCTGGGCGCGGTGGGGCTCTCGTCCACCACCAACCACAACCACGTGGGCGATCGGGGCCGCCCGGTGCCGAGCCGGCTCGCGCACGACGACGAGCTGACGAGTCTGGTGCGGACCATGGGGGCCTCGGGCCGCGGCATCCTCGAGCTGACCATCGGCGGCACCCGTCCGGATCGCCTGGCCGAGGTCGACCGCTTCGCGGAGCTCGCGCGGGCCGCGAACCGCCCGGTCACGCTGGTCTCGCTTCGTCACAACCCGTCGCACCCGGCGGAGCATCGCGCGATTCTCGCGCGCATCGAGGCGCTCGCGGGCGAGGGCGTCCTGATCTATCCCCAGGTGACGACCTCGCCGCTCACCTCGACGTTCGATCTCGCGAGCGCGTTCGTCTTCTTCCGTTTCCCGGTCTGGAAGCGCGTTCTCGACGCCCCGGTGTCGAGCTGGCGTGCCCTGTTCCGCGACGCGGGCTTCCGCGAGGAGTTCCGGGTCTCGGTGGGCCGCACCCCGCTCTTCCGGGGCGACACCGCCCCCCTCCGCGTGCACGCGGTCGTGGCGGACGCCTTCAAACCGTTCGTCGGCCAGCCGTTGACGGAGGTCGCGGCGCGGCGCGGCCAGGACGTGATCGACGCCTTCTTCGACCTGGCGCTCGAGGACGACCTGCAGACCCAGTTCACGGTGGCGGTGATGAACACCGACGCGGCCTCGGTGGCCGAGATCTTCACGCATCCGCGCTCGCTGATCGGCCTCTCCGACGCGGGCGCGCATCTCACCCTCTTCTGCGAGGCGGGCCAGACCAGCCGCCTGCTCGGCCACTGGGTGCGGGAGCGCCGCGCGCTCTCGCTGGAGGAGGGCGTACGCCGCATCACCGCGATGCCCGCCGATCTCTTCGGCCTCCGCGACCGCGGGCGCCTCACGCCCGGGCTCGCCGCCGACATCACGATCTTCGATCCCGACACCATCGCGGATCACGAGCCCGAGCTGGTGCGCGATCTCCCCGGCGGCGGGCCGCGGCTGGTGGCGCGGGCCAGCGGTATCCGGTGGTCGTTCGTCAACGGCCAGGCGGTCATCGAGGACGGGCGGCTCCCCGAGCCGGCGGGCGCGCGCGGGCCCGGCCGCCTGCTGCGCGCGTCATGAAGTTCGGGATCTTCTACGAGCATCAGCTCCCGCGCCCCTGGGGCCCGGACAGCGAGTACCGGCTGCTGCAGGATTCGCTCACCCAGATCGAGCTGGCCGACCGCCTCGGCTACGACTACGCGTGGGAGGTCGAGCACCACTTCCTCGAGGAGTACTCGCACTCCTCGGCGCCCGAGG
>CAMLFJ010000581.1 GCA_946479205.1 uncultured bacterium
CGGTGACCGCCGCCCGGGCGCTCGCGGCCCGCATGGGGGTGCCCGCCACCTTCGTCCAGAGCGACCTCTACGACCTGCCCGCGCACCTCACCGGCCGCTTCGACGTGGTCTTCACCTCGCACGGGGTGCTGGGCTGGCTGCCGGACCTGGAGCGCTGGGCCCAGGTGATCGCCCACTTCCTGGCTCCCGGTGGCGTCTTCTACATCGTCGAGGCCCATTCCCTGCTCCAGATCTTCGACGATCGCGTGACCGAGCCGGCGCTGCGGCTGCTCTATCCCTACTTCCACGGGCCCGAGCCGATCCGCGAGGAGAAGGCCGGCTGCTACAGCACTCCCGACGCGCCGATCACGAGCGTCGAGCACATCTGGCTGCACACGGTCTCGGATCTCATCAACGCCCTCGCCCGCGCCGGGCTCCGCATCGAGGCATTCGAGGAGTACCCATTCATGGCGTGGCGATTCTTCCCGTGGATGGAGCAAGGCGCCGACGGCTGGTGGCGGCTGCCGGACGACCCACGCCTGCCGCAGGGCCGGGGCAGCCTGCCCCTCATGTTCTCGCTGAAGGCGACCGCGCCCGCACGCGACGCCTAGCCGCGTGCGGTTCTTCGCGGCCCTGCTCGTGAACGGCCTGCTCGCGGGCGCCATCTACGCCCTGCTCGCGCTCGCCTTCGTCGTGGTGTACAAGGCGTCGGGCGCGATCAACTTCGCGCTGGGCGAGCTGACCGTGCTGGGCTCGCGCCTGGTGGCGACCGGGATCCACGCGATCGGGCTCGGGCTCGCGGCCTCGGTCGTCGGGGCGGGGGCGACGATGGCCGCCCTCGGCGGCGGCTTCAACCGGCTGGTCCTGCGACACCTGCTCGGCCGGCCGCTGATCGCCTCGGTCATGGTCACCCTCGGGCTGGGAGCCCTCATCCGCGGGGCGACCCCGCTTGTGCTCGGCGCCGTCCCGGGCAGCCTCCCCCTGCCGATCCCGCCGGATCCGGTTGATGTGCTCGGGGTGCTCATCGCGGCCGAGAAGCTGCTCGCGGGCGTCATCGCGGTGCTGTGCATCGCCGCCGTCGCCGCGTTCTTTCGATTCACGCGGACCGGACTGGCGCTCCGGGCCATCGCGGACGACCAGCAGGTCGCGCTCGCGATGGGGATCGACGTGCCCGGTCATCTCGCGATCACGTGGGCCATGGCGGGCGTCCTCTCTGTCGTCACCGGCGTGCTGTGGACGTTCAGCACCGGAGGCGGCCTGGGCGTGCTGATCATCGGGCTCAAGGTGTTCCCGATCCTCGTGATCGGGGGCCTCGACAGCGCGCCCGGCGCCCTGGTCGGCGCCACGCTCATCGGTGTGCTGGAGAGCCTGGCCGCCGGCTACCTCGATCCCCTGCTGGGCGCGGGCTTCAGCGGCGTGCTCCCCTACCTCCTGCTGCTCGCGGTGCTGCTCCTCCGGCCCCACGGGATGTTCGGGAGCGCCCGGATCGAGCGCGTGTAGCGCGCGTGTTAGGATACAGGGACGGTCGTCATCTCTCGTCGGGCAGCGAGGCCCCATGACAGTCGCCAACGGTCGACAGTTCCTCAGCATCCCCGGTCCCACCAATATCCCGGACGCCGTGCTCCAGGCGATGCAGCGCCCGGCGATCGACATCTACTCGGGCGACATGGTCGAGCTGACCCGCACCCTGCTCGAGGATCTGCCCAAGCTCTTCCGCACGTCCGGGCGGACCTTCATCTACGCGGCCAACGGCCATGGCGGGTGGGAGGCCGCGGTCAGCAATGTCCTGTCGCGAGGGGAGACGGTGCTGGTCCTCGAATCCGGCGTGTTCGCGGTCGGCTGGGGCGACATGGCGCGGATGATGGGGATCAAGGTCGAGGTGCTGAAGGGCGACTGGCGGCGCGCGGTGGATCCGGCCGCGGTGGCC
This sequence comes from uncultured bacterium, assembly GCA_946479205.1. The sequence continues at coordinate 1,907 of CAMLFJ010000581.1, forward strand.
CAGCGCCTGGCCGCCGACGCCGGCCACGAGATCAAGGCGATCCTGGTCGTGCAGATCGACACCGCCTCGTCGGTCGTCAACGACATCGCGGCCATCCGCCGGGCGATCGACTCGGCGAGCCATCCGGCTCTGCTGATGGTCGACTGCGTCGCCTCGCTCGGCTGCATGCCGTTCGACATGGATGGCTGGAAAGTGGACGTCGCGATGTCGGGCTCCCAGAAGGGGCTGATGACGCCGCCCGGCCTGGCCTTCGTCGCGGCGAACGAGCGGGCGCTGACCGCGCACCAGAAATCCGACCTGCGCACGCGCTACTGGGACTGGACGTTCCGCATGGGCGAGGTGCACTACCACAAGTACGGAGGCACGCCGCCGCAGCACCTGCTCTTCGCCCTGCGCAAGGCGATGGACATGCTCCTCGCCGAGGGGCTGGATCGGGCGGCCCACCGCCACGCGCTGCTCGCGGAGGCCACCCGCCGGGCTGTCGGCAAGTGGGCGGAGGGTGGCGCGCTGGCCCTCAACATCACCGAGCCGGCGGAGCGCAGCAACTCGGTCACGACCGTTCTCATGCCCGGCCGCGAGCCGAAGCCGCTGCTGGACTACTGCCGCGCGCACTGCGGGGTGGTGGTGGGCCTGGGTATCGGCGAGCTCTCCGGCAAGGCCTTCCGCATCGCCCACATGGGCCACATCAACGCGCCCATGATGTTCGGCGTCCTGGGCGCCATCGAGATGGGGCTCG
>CAMLFJ010000582.1 GCA_946479205.1 uncultured bacterium
AGGCGCTTGAGCTTCTCGAACGCCACCCAGCGCGGCACCGGGAAGAAGCCGCAGTCCGGCAGCAGGGACAGCCGCTCCGCCGGGATGGAGCGGAGGCACAGGGCCACCCGCTCCGCGATGTCCTCGGGAGTTTCCATGTAGAAGCTCTTCACGTCAACCACCCCGCAGGCCACGTCACGGTCCACCCCGATCTCCTTCCACATCTCGATCTCGGCCATCTCCCGGTTGGCGTACTCGAACACGAACTGGTCGCAGCGGGTCTCGAGCAGCATCGGGAACATCCAGCGATACGACCGCTTGCCCCGCGGCCGTGACAGCAGATTGCCGAAGCAGACGTGGTAGCCGATCTTCGCCTTCACGCCTTCCACGCAGGCGTTGAACATCTTCACGTACTCGGCGGCCTGGCCGGGCACGATGGCCGCGGAGGGCTCGTCCACCTGGATCCACGTGGCCCCGGCGGCGGCGAGGGCCTTGAGCTCCGCGTTGACCGCGGGCACCAGGTCCCAGCACAGCGCGAGGCGGTCTCCGTCGTAGGCGTCGCCGGGCCGCGTCTGGATGTGGATCGAGAGCGTGACCGGTCCCGGGCAGGTGGCCTTCACCGGCCGGTCGGTCTGGGTCACCAGGTACTTGAACTCGTCCACGGTGCCGAGCCCCTTCGGCACCGTGACCTTCCGGGTCGCCCGGTAGCGCGGCACGCTGTCGTAGGCGTAGAGGCCGGTCTTGCGCAGCGGCTCGAGCGTCTCCAGGCCCTCCATGTGGCCGTAGAAGGTCTGCACGAAGAAGTAGCGGCGCATCTCGCCGTCGCAGAGCACGTCGATGCCCGCGCGCTCCTGGTCGCGGATCGCGAGCTGGGTCGCGTCGTCGAAGGTCTCGCGCACGTCGGTCTGCCCGTACTCGCCCGCCTTGATCTTGTCGAGCGCGGTCCAGAACCACGACGGGAACCCGTGGCTGCCCATCACGTGGGTGTAGAGGAGCGGAAGGGTGGTGGCCATGCGTGTCCTTTCTACCTCGAAGCCTCTCTCAAGGGACCCGGCGGCGATTCAGGAAGGCCGCGATACGCGCCTGCGCGTCGGGAGCGGCCCGGAGCGCCCCGTAGGCGCGGGGCTCGGCGCCGCCCCGGCCCGCGCGCAGGTCCGCGGTGATGGTCTTGGTCGCGGCCAGCCCGCCCCGCGGGGAGCGCGCGACCTGCTGCGCCAGCTCGAGCGCGGCGGCCTCGAGCGCGCCGTCCGGGACCACGCGGGTGACCAGGCCCATGTGGTGGGCCTCGGCCGCGTCCACCACGCGGGCGGTGAGCATGAGATCGCGGGCGTGGGCGCCGCCCGCGATGTCGAGCAGCCGCGCGATGCCGTAGCCTGGATTGAAGCCGAGCGTGACCTCGGGCAGCCCGAAGCGCGCGGAGGCCTCGGCCACGCGCAGGTCCTGGGCGATCGCGAGCATGAGGCCGCCGCCCAGGGCGTGGCCCTGCACCGCCGCGACGGTGACCTGGGGCAGGGCCGCGAAGCCGTCCATGATGCGCTGCCAGCGCCCGGCCAGCGTCTCCGCCTCCGCGGGGGAGAGCGTCGGCATCTCGGCGATGTCCGCGCCCGCGCAGAAGGAGCGGCCGCGGCCGGCCACCACCACCGCCCGGACGTCGCCCATCCCGGCCAGCCGCGCGAGCCCGGCTTCGAGCGCGTCCGCCATCGCGCGGCTGAGCGCGTTGCGGGCCTGCGGGCGCTCGAGCGTGAGCCGGGCCACCGGGCCCTCCGCGGTCAGGGTGGCGGCGGGCGCGTCGGTCACGAGAGCAGCCGCTTCGCGACGATCTCGCGCATGATCTCGGAGGTGCCGGAGGCGATCGTCCACAGGCGCACGTCACGGAAGAAGCGTTCGACCGGGAACTCGCTCATGTAGCCGTAGCCGCCGTGGAGCTGCACCGCCTGGTAGGCCACCCGGTTGGCCACCTCGGTGGCGAAGAGCTTGGCCATCGAGACCTCGGTGATGCAGTCGAGGCCGGCGGTGTAGAGCGCGGCCGCGTGGTAGACGAGGTGTCGCGCCGCCTCGATCTCGGTGGCCATGTCCGCGACCCGGTGCCGCAGCGCCTGCTTGGCCGCGAGGGGCCCGCCGAACGCCTGCCGCTCGCGCACGTATGTGAGCGTGTCCTCGAGCGCCTGGCCCGCGCCGGAGAGCGCGAGCACCGCGGCCATGATGCGCTCCCGCTGCAGGCCCGCCGCCAGCTGGTGGAAGCCCCTGCCTTCCTCGCCCAGCAGGTTCTGGGCGGGCACCGGGCAGTCCTCGAGCGCGAGCTCCGCGGTGTCGGAGGCGCGCATGCCCATCTTGTCGAGCTTGCGGCTCACCGTGAAGCCGGGCGTGTCGCGCTCCACCAGGAACATCGAGATGCCGGCGTGGCGCCGGTCCGCGGTGCCGGGGCCGGTCCGCGCGGCGACGAAGTACAGATCGCCGTAGACGCCGTTGGTGATGAAGATCTTTCCGCCGGTCAGGCGATAGTGGTCGCGGTCGCGCACCGCGCGCGTGGCGATGCCCGCCATGTCGGAGCCGGTGCCCGGCTCGGTGATGCCCAGCGCGCACACCGTCTCGCCGCTCACGATGCCCGGCAGGTACCGCCGCTTCTGCGCGTCGGTGCCGTAGCGGGTGAGCCA
>CAMLFJ010000583.1 GCA_946479205.1 uncultured bacterium
TTCGGGAACGCGCGGTGGAGGGCCTCGAAGAGCGCGGGCGACGCGGGCGCCGAGCCCACGCCGATGAAGCGCACGGAGCTCTTGTCGGTCTTCGAGAGCGCGGGGTCGTTGAGGATCAGGTGGAACATGGTCGGCACGCCGGAGAGGCGCGTGACCTGGTAGCGGCCGATGGACTCCACGTAGAGGCGCTGGTCGAAACGGGCCAGCAGCACGAGCGAGGCGCCCGCAGCCATGCCGACCTTGGTCCACACCAGCGCGTTCTTGTGGTAGAGCGGAGCGGCGACGAGGATCCGGTCGTCGGGGATCATGCGGCGGGCTCGGACGAGCGCGTCGATCTGCCAGGCCTGACCGGCGTGGGTGAGCAGCACGCCCTTCGGGCGGCCGGTGGAGCCGGAGGTGTAGGGCTGGAGGCAGATGTCGTCCGGGCCGGGCTCGACGGCGGTGAACGGGCCGGGCTTGAGGAAGTCGGGGTAGTCGGCGTCGAAGTCCACCACCGGGACGGCGGGCGCTACCTTTCTGTGCGCGGCGTCCACGAACAGCAGGGACAGGTTGGCGTCCTTGGCGATGAACGCGAGCGACTCCGCGGGGAGCTTGATATTCAGCGGGACCGGGATCGCGCCGGCGCGCATCGTGCCGTAGAGCGCGGCGATGTACTCCGTGCGGTTGAGGGCGAGGATGCCGACGCGGTCGCCGCGGCCGAGGCCTCTCGCGGCCAGGCCGGCGGCTACCGCGTCGCAGGCTGCGTCCAGCTCGCCGTAGGTGATCTCGCGGGGGTTGTCCGGCTTCGAGAGGTCGACTATGGCGGTTCGCTTGGACCACCCCTCACCCTGCCCTCTCCCCTGAGGGGAGAGGGTGGTGGCGGAGGTGGCCCCTCTCCCCTGAGGGGAGGGGGTTTCGGAGGTGGTCCCTCTCCCCTTTGGGGAGAGGGTAGGGTGAGGGGCCGGACCAATCAGCGAGCCGACATTGACCCTCACGGGGTGACGATCACCTTGCCGAAGACTTCGCGGTCCTGGAGGAGGCGCATGGCCTCGGCGGATTCGGCGAGCGGGAAGACGCGATCGATGATGGGCTTGATGCTGCCGCGCTCGACCTCGACCAGCAGCGCTTCGAGGTCTTCGCGCATCCAGCCGTTGGCGCCGATGATGTTGACCTCACGGCGCCAGATGTAGCGGATGTCGGTTTTGGGGTCGAAGCCGGCGGTGGCGCCGCAGGTGAGCAGGCGGCCGTGCCGGGCCAGCGTGCGCAGGCTCGAGACCCAGGTGTCGCCGCCCGTGTAGTTCACGAGCACGTCCACGCCCTTCTTGCCGGAGAGCTCCCACGCCACCTTCGAGAAGTCTTCCTTCGTGTAGTCGATCACGTGGTCGGCGCCCAGATCCTTCAGGCGCTTGAGCTTCTCCGGAGACGACGCGCAGGCGATCACGCGGGCCTTGAGGTTCTTGGCGATCTGCACGCAGCCGGTGCCCACGCCGCCGCTGGCGCCCAGGATCAGCACCAACTCGCCGGCCCTGAGCTGCCCGCGCGTGATCATCATGCGGTAGGCCGTGCCGTAGGCGATGGGCAGCGAGGCGGCCTGCTCGAAGGTGACCGCGTCGGGCATGTGGATCAGGTTCTCGGCCTCGATCGCGATGCGCTCGCAGAGCCCGCCGTTGGCGTGCTCGCCCAGCGCGCCGCCCGGCTTGATGTGCGGGTCGATCAGCACGCGCCGGCCGACCCACTCGCGCCCGACGCCCGCGCCCACCGAGTGGACGACGCCCGCGATGTCACCACCTGGAATTCGCGGCATCGCCACCGGCAGCCCGGGCATGCCCTGGAGCACGAAGATGTCGAGGTAGTTGAGGCCGCAGGCCTTGACGCTGACCACCGCCTGGCCGGGGCCGGCGGTCGGCTCGGGCCAGTCCGTGTGCAGCTTCAGCTGGTCGAGCCCGCCGTGGGCCTGGACCGCGATCGCGCGCATTCTACCGGTCGCCCCGAGTCATGGCCCTTGATGATGTACTACTCCCGGCCAAAAAACCATAACCCGGGACGTCAGCTCTTCCGGCTGGACGCCTCCGCCCCGGCCGCGGGCCGTGCCGCGGGTCGTGCCGCGGGTCTTGCCGCGAACCACGCCGCGATGGCCGAGCCGGCGACCGCGACACAGGCGGCCAGGAACGCCAGCCGGTAGCTGCTGGTGACGTCGAAGAGCCAGCCGGCGAGGAAGGGACCGATCGCGCCGCCCAGGCCGCCCCCCGCCTGAACCACCCCGAGGATCGCGCCCAGGTGCGGTCCGGCGAAGACGTCCGCAGGAATCGTGGAGAGCTGCGCGATCCGCATGCCGAAGCCAAATCCGGACAGCGCGTAGATCAGGAGGAGGACGCGGTCCTCGGGACCTCGGATCGCGGCGAAGCACAGGATCCCGAGGATGGCGACGGCCGTGCCGGCCACGAAGACCCGCCCGCGCCCGGCCCGATCGGAGAGCCAGCCGCCGGCGACGTTGCCCGCCATCATGCACGCGGCGGCGAAGGCGAAGAGCCAGACCGCCGTGTCCCGCGGGACGGCGCGGTCGATCGCGTGCGCGACCTGGTGGGTCGCCATGATCTGGAAGCCGATGACCCCGAGCGCGGTCATGGTGAAGGCCGACCAGA
>CAMLFJ010000584.1 GCA_946479205.1 uncultured bacterium
CCGAGCACGGCGCCACGTTCCACCTGGCGCTGCCGGGCGCCGCCGCGTCGCCCTCCGGACACGACGCGCGCCCCGCGTCGCGCGCGCGCTCGCGCGGCGGCTCGGGGAGAATCACACGCGCCACACCCGGCGGTCGGCGGCCACGAACTCCTTGCGCGCCCGGTTGCTTGCAACCCGCGGGGCGACGGATCATAATCCGCCGCATGGCGAAGTGGCGGGTGGTGCCGGAGGAGGAGCCGGCCCGGGCGGTGGCCGCGCTGGCCGAGCAGGTCGAGCGCGACGGCGGCGCCGTGCTCGCCATCTATCGCGAGCCGGTGGGCGATCACTGGCAGATCTTCTGCCTCCTGCCGCTCGAGAAGGTCGAGCCCACCCCCTACCAGCGCGATCTCTCGCCGACCCACGCCAAGCGCCTGCAGGAGGTGGTCAAGAAGATCGACCGCTTCGTGGATCCGGTAGTGGTCATGTCGCCGCGGCCCGGGGTCTACTGGACGCCCAACGGCAACCACCGGCGCACCGTGCTGACCAAGCTCAAGGCCAAGGTCATCCCGGCCATCCTGATCCCCGAGCCCGAGGTGGCGTTCCAGATCCTCGCGCTGAACACCGAGAAGGCGCACAACCTCAAGGAGAAGTCCCTCGAGGTGATCCGCATGTACCGCGGCCTCGTGGAAGACGAGCCGCAGTCCGGCGAGGAGGGCTACGCCTTCCAGTTCGAGGCGCCCCACTTCATCACCCTCGGGCTGCTCTACGAGCAGAACAAGCGCTTCGCGGGCGGGGCCTTCGCGCCGATCCTGCGCCGGGTGGACAAGTTCCTGAAAGGGCACTTCCCGAAGACGCTCGAGGAGCGCGAGGAGCGGGCGACCCTGGTGCGCGAGGCCGACGAGGCGCTGGTGGCGGTGGTCGCGCGGATCAAGAAGCGCGGCATCAACCATCCCTACGTGAAGAATTTCGTTCTCGCGCGCACCACCCCGCTGACGCGTCAGCGCAAGACCCTGCCCGGCTTCGACCAGACCTTCAAGAAGCTCGTCGACAACATCGAGGCCTTCGACGTGGCCAAGGTGCGCTACGAGGACATCCAGCGCTCCGCGATCATGGGCGCGCCCGCGGCAGGCTGAGCGCATGGCCCGGCCCGTCAAGCTCGCCGACGCGGAGGTGACCCAGCGCCTGGCCGCCCTGCCCGGGTGGACCCTCGCGAACGGCAAGCTCCATCGCGAGCTCACCTTCGCGGACTTCACCCAGGCCTTCGCGTTCATGACCGACGTGGCCCGCGAGGCGGACGCGCTCGATCACCATCCGGAGTGGTTCAACGTGTACAACCGCGTGGTCATCGACCTCAACACCCACGACGCCTCCGGCATCACCGCGCTCGACTTCGAGCTGGCGCGGCGGGCCGAGGACCTGGCCCGCCGCCGCGGGCGCCCCGCGTCGTGACCGGCCGCGTCGCGGTGGTCACCGGCGGCACCGGTGCGCTCGGCCAGGCGATCACCACGACCCTGCTCGAGTCGGGCGGGGCGGTGGCGATCCCCTACGCGGTGCCCGCGGAGCTCGAGGCGCTCGAGGCGCGGCTCGCCCCCGAGCCGCGCGCGCGCCTCCTCGCGGTGCCCGCCGACGTGACCCGCGAGGACGCGATGGGCAAGTTCGTGCAGGTGGTGCGCGACCGGTACGGCCGGGTGGACGGCCTCGTCAACGCGGTGGGCGGCTTCGCGGGGGGCGACCTGCTCTCGACTCCGCTCGCGGAGTGGGAGCGCATGATGGCGCTCAACCTCACGTCCATGGTCATCGCCTGCCGCGCGGTGCTGCCGATCATGATCGCGGGCGGCGGGGGCCGCGTCGTGAACATCGCCTCGCGCGCGGTGCTCGCCCCGCAGGGCGGCTTCATCGCCTACACCGTGTCCAAGGCGGGCGTGATCACGCTCACCCAGGCGCTCGCCCAGGAGGTGCGGAAGCACCGGGTCACCGTCAACGCGGTGCTGCCGAGCACCATGGACACCCCGGGCAACCGGCGCGCCATGCCCGATGCGGATCGCTCGGAGTGGGTCTCCACCGCGGACGTGGCCCACGTGGTGGCCTTCCTGCTCTCCGAGCGGGCCGCCGCGCTCACCGGCGCGTCCCTCACCGTCTGACCGGAGCCCCGCGATGGAGCGCTTCGATCTCGTCGTGATCGGTGCCGGCGCGGCCGGCCTCAGCGCCGCGCGGACCGCGGCGGGCCTGGGCGCGCGGGTCGCGCTCGCCGATCGCGGCCCGCTCGGCGGCCTCTGCGCCAACCGCGGCTGCATCCCGAAGAAGGCGCTGGTGACCGCGGCCCACGTGCACCGGCAGGTGCGCACCGCGGGCGAGTTCGGAACCTTCTCGGGCCCGGTCCGGCTCGACTGGGCGGCGGTGCAGCAGCGGCAGAACGAGATCGTGGACGCGCACCGGCCCACCGCCGCCGATCTCGAGAGGCGCGGGATCCACGTGGCGATCGGCGAGGCCCGCTTCACCGACCCGCACGTCGTCGAGGTCAACGGCCACCCGCTCCGGGCCGAGCGCGTCGGCATAGCGGCGGGCGCGCCGCCGGGCAACCCCCCCGTGACGGGCCGCGCGCGGCTCCTAACCGAGGGCCCCCGCCGCGACCGGGCCGCGGG
>CAMLFJ010000585.1 GCA_946479205.1 uncultured bacterium
CCCTCGGAGGCACGGATCCGGTCTTCGCGGCCACCCGCGCCGAGCAGGTCTTCGCGGGCCTGGCCGGCCAGGTGCCCGCCTTCTCCGGCATGAGCTACCGCGGGCTGCGCGACGCGGGCCAGATGGTGAAGGCGTGAGCGGCGTGGCCCTCGACCTCCTGCTGCAGGCGATCCCGGTCGGGTTCGTGATGTTCGTGGTGCTCAACTTCGGCGGGCTGCTCACGTGGGTCGAGCGCAAGCAGTCCGCGATCATGCAGGACCGGATCGGGGCCAACCGGGCCGCCATCTCGATCCTGGGCTTCCGCATCCGGATCCTGGGCCTGCTCCACCCGCTGGCCGACGCGGTGAAGATGCTGACCAAGGAGGACTTCACCCCCGCGCGCGCGGACAAGCTGATGTTCAAGCTCGCCCCGTTCGTCTCGGTGTTCTTCGGCCTGGCCGCCTTCGCGACGATCCCGTTTGGCGACACCCTGCAGATCATGGGCCGCGAGATCCAGCTCCAGGCGGTGACCCTCAACGTGGGCATCCTCTACGTGCTGGGCATGATCTCGCTGGGCGTCTACGGGCTCATGATGGCGGGCTGGGCCTCCGCCAACAACTACGCGCTCCTCGGCGGGCAGCGGGCGGCCGCCCTCATGATCTCGGCGGAGGTCGCGATCGGCGCGTCGATCATGGGCGTGGTCATGGTGTACGGCTCGCTCAACATGCAGGACATCGCGCGCGGGCAGGGTCTGCCGCTGCTGCCCCAGTTCCTCGGCGGCTGGGTCCCCGCGTGGGGGATCCTGACCCAGCCCGCCGCCTTCATCCTGTTCCTGACCGCGGGCATCGCCTCCACCAAGCGGATTCCCTTCGACACCCCGGAGGGGGAGTCGGAGATCATCGGCTACTTCGTGGAGTATAGCGGGATGAAGTTCGGCATGTTCGCGATGGCCGACTTCCTGGAGACGGTGGTGATCGCGGGCATGACCACCGCGCTCTTCCTGGGCGGCTGGCAGATCCCGTACCTGCAGGCCTCCGGCTTCGTGTTCCCCTGGGGCGGGACGGTGGCGCTGCCGCACCTCGCGGTGGTGGGGATGCAGGTGGGCGCCTTCCTCACCAAGGTCGTGGTCATGATCTGGCTCCTCATGCTGATCCGGTGGACGCTGCCGCGCTTCCGCTACGATCAGGCGATGCGGCTCGGCTGGCTCGCCCTCTTCCCGCTGTCGATCCTCAACATCCTCGTCACCGGCCTCGTGCTGCTGGCGGTGGGGAAGCCCTGAGCCATGGCCTACCAGACGACCAACACTCCCGCCGATCCCCGGCACTCGAGCCGCCTCGGCCTCCGCCAGCGCTTCTACGTGGTCGAGGTGCTGGTGGGGCTGGCCCTGACCGCCAAGCACTTCTTCGCGAACATGGGACGTCACACCCTGCACGTGGTCTTCCGGGTCAAGAGCTCGCGCGGGGCGGTCACCATCCAGTATCCGGACGAGCGGCGGCCCTATTCGCCGCGCCTGCGCAGCCTGCACCGGCTGGTGCGCCGGGAGGACGGCTCCCCGCGCTGCGTGGCGTGCATGATGTGCGAGACGGTGTGCCCGGCCCACTGCATCTACATCGTGGCCACCGAGCATCCCAACCCCGAGATCGAGAAGGTGCCCGAGCGGTTCGACATCGACCTGGGCAAGTGCGTGTTCTGCGGCTACTGCGTGGAGGCGTGTCCCGAGGACGCGATTCGCATGGACACCGGCATCCTCGAGTTCTCGGCCTACGACCGCCAGAGCATGATCTACACCAAGGACACCCTCCTCGCCCTCGAGCCGGCGGGCCCCAACGGGGTCCCGACGTCCCCGGTGCCGATCGCGCCCTCCCGGAGGCCGCGGTGAGCCTCTTCACGTTCGCGGTGCTGGCCCTGCTCGCGGTCGGCTCCGCGGCGGGCATGCTGCTGCGGCGCAACCCGATCCACGGGGCGCTCTTCCTCGCGATCAACCTGAGCACGGTGGCCGCGCTGTTCCTGACCATGCGCGCGGAGTTCCTGGCCGCGGTGCAGATCATCATCTACGCGGGGGCCATCGCGGTGCTCTTCGTCTTCGCGATCATGGTGCTGATCCCGGGCAAGGAGGAGACGGGGCCCGATCCGCTGCACCGGCAGCGCTGGCTGGCGGTGCCGGTGGCCGCGGTGTTCCTGATCCTGGTGGCCCTGGTGCTGCGCTCGGCGGTGCTCGCGGGCCCGCCCAAGCCGCACCTGCCCGGGGGCACCGACGCGGTCGGGCGCGTGCTCTTCACCGACTACCTGTTCCCGTTCGAGGTCACCTCGGTGCTGCTGCTCGTCGCCATCGTGGGAGTCATGGCGCTGACCAAGCGCAGGGCGTAGGATGGTTCCCGAGTCCTACTACGTCGCGCTGTCCGCCGTCCTGTTCACCATGGGCGTGCTCGGGGTGCTGATCCGGCGCAACCCGCTCGTGATCTTCATGTCCATCGAGCTCATGCTGAACGCGGCGAACCTGGCGCTGGTGGCCTTCGGGCAGCGGCACGGCACCACCGATGGTCAGGCCCTGGTCTTCTTCGTGCTGTGCGTGGCCGCCGCCGAGGTCGCGGTGGGCCTCGCGATCATCGTGACGATCTTCCGGCTCCGCCGCCG
>CAMLFJ010000586.1 GCA_946479205.1 uncultured bacterium
CGCACCACGAGCTGCGCCCGATCCATCTCGGGCAGCGCCACCACCACGAGCGAGGCCCGCCCCGCTCCCGCCTCCTCGAGGAGGCGCGCCTGCGCGGCGTCGCCGAACAGGCACGGCACCGCGCGCGAGCGGAGGCCGCGCACGATGTCCGGATCGCGCTCGATGACCACGAACCCGACCCCGAAGGTCTCGAGCGCTTCGCCCACCGCGCTGCCGACCCGGCCGAACCCGCAGAGCACCACGTGCTCGGCCGCCGCGGGCTCGACGCCGGTCCGGGCGGCCCGCTCCTCGACGCCGCGGAGATGAGCGACCCAGCCCGGGACGGTGCGCACCAGCCCCGCGTTGATCAGGATGGTGACGAGTGAGGCGGCGAGGGTGGCGTTGTAGATCTCGGCGCCCACGTGCCCGGCGCTGCGGGCGACCTGCACCAGAATGAAGGAGAACTCGCCGATCTGGGTCAGCCCGACGCCGACCAGGAGCGCGGTCCAGAAGGGCTGGCGGAAGAGCCAGACCACCATGGTCCACAGGACGAGCTTCCCCACCACGATGAGCGCCACCATGGTGGCGAGGAGCGGGATGTTCTGGATCAGGCTCTGCGGGTCGATCAGCGCGCCGATGGTGACGAAGAAGAGCGCGACGAAGACGTCGCGCAGCGGCAGGAGGCGGGCCAGCGTCTCGTGCGCGTACTCCGATCCGTTGATGATCAGCCCGGCCAGGAAGGCCCCGAGCGCGAGGGAGAGTCCGGCCGCCTGGCTGAGGGCCGCGGTGCCGAGGCCCACCGCCAGGGCCACGAGCAGGAACATCTCGTCGCTGTGCAGCCGCGCCACCCGGGTCATCAAGGGCGGGACGACCTTGGCGGCCAGCCAGATGGCCGGGATCAGGATCAGGAGCGACTTGCCGAGGGCGAGCGCGATCGTGAGCAGCCGGCCCGCCTCGAGCGTGCCGAGCGCGGGGATGAGCACGATCAGGATCACCACCGCGAGGTCCTCGACCAGCGTGATGCCGATCATGACGCGGCCGTGCCGGGAGTGCAGCTCGCCCCGGTCCATGAGCAGACGCGCGAGCACCATCGTGCTGGCCACCGAGATCACGATGCCCACGATGGCCCCCTGCAGCGGCGGCCAGCCCAGGAGGGCGGCCGCCCCGAACCCGAGGCCGACCGACAGCAGGATGCCGAGCGGACCGCCCAGGAGCGCCACCCACTTGACGCTGAGCAGATCGCGGAGCGAGAACTCGATCCCGATCGAGAACATCAGGAGAATGACCCCGATCTCCGCGAACAGCTCGAACGTGTGCAGATCGGAGAGCGCGGGGCCGGGGGTCAGCGGGCTGATCAGGATCCCGCCCAGCACGTAACCGAGGATGAGCGGCTGGCGCGTGAGCCGGGCGAGCGCCCCGCCCGCGACCGCGGCGAGAAACACGTAGGCGAGGTCGCGGAAGAAGATGGATTCGGCGATCACGGCGGAGCCTCGCCCCCGAGTATACTGCTCGCCTATGGAGGAACCCCCCATGACGGAGCGACGCAAGGCGCCGGCGGCCCGCCCGCCCGCCAAGATCAAGCAGCTGGAGACCCGCCTGGCCCAGGTGGAAGCGGATCTCGCGCGCGTGCGGAGCACCGCGGCCCGGGGAGGCCTCACCCGGGTGCGCCTGGCCGGCATCGAGAAGGCGATGGCCGCGCAGGTGGCCCGCGCCCAGGCCGGGCTCAAGGAGTCGGTCAACCGGCTCAGCCGGACGCTGCTGAGCGCGCGCTCGCGCAAGGAAGCGGCGCAGCAGATCGCGCAGGCGCGCCAGAGCGTCAAGCAGTCGCTCGACCGGCTCGGGCAGACGCTCGGCGAGTCGCAGAAGAAGATCTCGCGGGAGGTGGGCCTGCTGACGCGGGGACTCAAGGCGGGCGTCAAGGCCGGCCGCGCCGCCTACCGGGGCCCCCGCCGCTGACCGGATTTTCGCTTGGCGGCCCCCGCGGGTGGGCCGACAATAAGGAGGCCGGGGCTCGAGCGCCCCGAGCGAGGCCGACATGCGACCGGTGCTGATCTGTCCGGATGATCTCCTCGAACACGTGGTCACGGCCGCCGCCTTCCCGGGCGAGCGGCCGCTGTACCTGGTGTCTCGAGCGAGTCTGCGCGCGCGGCTCACGCGCCGGGGCGACCGGGCGATGGCGGGCAAGGTGACGGACGCGACCTTCCTGCGCGCAGCCCTCAAGGGCGGGCGCGGGCCGGTGGTGGTGGCGGCGCCCGCCGGCCAGCTCGCGCGAGTGACCGCGGCGGTCAAGGACGCGGCGCCCGACGCGCCGCTCCTGGTCCTGCGCGACGACGACCGGCCGGTGTCCAACGCCTCGGTGGTGCCGCTCTCGGCCTTCGGGGAGCGCATCGTCCAGCCCGCCCTCGAGCGAGCCACCCAGCGGGCCCGGGCCGAGCGGCTGCGCGCCCACTTCTACGACGCGGAGCGCGTGCTGATCCTCATGCAGGACGACCCGGATCCCGACGCCATCGCCTCCGCCCTGGCGCTCAAGACCCTCCTCGGCCGCACCCGCACCTCCGCGCCCATGTGCACCTTCGGCACCATCACGCGGCCCGAGAACGTGGCCATGTGCAAGATCCTCGAGATCGAGGTCGA
>CAMLFJ010000587.1 GCA_946479205.1 uncultured bacterium
TACCAGGTTCTCCATATTTCCAGATCGGGTCGAACGAAGCCTTCCGCGTCGACGAGCTTCGCCACCCGCGGGCGCAGCCGCTCGTCGAGGAACGTGTCGCGGGTAGTGTACTCGGGGTAGACGGCGAGGCGCTCGCGAAGCTCGTGGCCCGCCGCCTCGGTGCGGCGGCGCAGCTCGGCCAGGCCGGGCCAGGGGCGCTCGGGATTGATGTGATCGGGGGTCAGGGGCGAGATCCCGCCCCAGTCGTTGAGGCCGGCCGCGGGCAGCCGATCGTAGCCTTCCGCGGACAGGTTGGGCGGGGCCTGGATGTTCATCGACGGCCCGAGCAGGAGTCGCGCCACCGCGACGGTCCGGATCAGATCGACCGCGGCGGGCTCGGGCCAGCCGCGCATCGGAATGGTCGCCTTGGCGCGGAAGTTCTGGACGATGACCTCCTGGATGTGGCCGTGGCGCTCGTGCAGGTCGCGGATGGCGAGGAGCGAGTCCACGCGGTCGCGATGGGTTTCGCCGATCCCGATCAGGATGCCGGTGGTGAACGGGATGCCGAGGGCGCCCGCGCGCGCGATCGTCCGGAGGCGCCGCTGCGGGACCTTGTCGGGCGCGCGGTCGTGCGCGGCGCCGGGGGCGAGCAGCCGCTCGGACGTGCTCTCGAGCATGATGCCCATGCTCACGTTGACCTCCCGCAGCGACGCCAGGTCCCGCTCGGTCATGAGGCCGGGGTTGGCGTGCGGGAGCAGGCCCGTCTCCTCGAGGACGCGGGCGCTGACGTCACGCAGGTAGCCGAGGGTGGTGCGGTGGCCGACCGAGCGCAGGAAGGCGCGATGCTCGGGGAAGATCGCCTCCGGCTTGTCGCCCAGCGAGAACAGCGCCTCCTTGGCGCCGAGCCGCGCCCCCGCGCGGGCCAGGGCCAGCACCTGGTCGGGGGTCATCGTGAAGGCGCCCGGCTCGCCGGGATCCTTCCGGAAGGTGCAGTAGCCGCAGTAGTCGCGGCAGAGCGTGGTGAGCGGGATGAAGACCTTGGCCGAGAACGTGATCCGCCGGCCGCGCCCGCGATCACGCAGCGCGGCGGCGGGCTCGAGGAGCGCGGGCAGCCGGTCGGCCGGCGTGTCGAGGAGCGCGGTGGCCTCCGCCGCGTCGGGCGTCCGGCCCTCCGCGATCCGGTCCAGCGCGCGGTCGACCGCGGTCAGCTCGAGTACTGCCATGAGGAGACGCGGCGGGGGGTCACGCGAATCATGAGGCCGCGCTCGCGCGGCAGCCCGAGGGTCCGGTATTGCGCGTACTTGGCGACGAGCAGATCGACGCCGTGGGCGAACTGCGGGCCCTCCGTGAGCAGATCGGCCTGCCCCTGGATGATGACGTAGCGCAGACGGCTCCAGTCGTCGTCATACTCGTCGATCACGATTGAGACGCGCGGATTCTCGCGGAGGTTCCGGATTCGCTTGAGCCCCTCGGGCGGCGCCTGCTTCGGCTTGGCGTCCACCGCGGAGTACAGCGCGCGGCCGTCGAAGGCGTAGCAGATCGGCACCACCATCGGCTGGCCGCCCGCGTCGGCGGTGGCGAGCCGGCCCACCCGCGCGCTCGTGATGAAGCCGGCGACGGGCGGGGGAATGGGCGTGGCCAGGCGGGACGACATGACCGTCCTAGCGGGGCGTCCGGAGGACCTTCGGTCGGACCTCCTGGGCGAAGCGCTCCATCAGGACGAGCTGCCCCTTGAGATCCGGAGCGGCCAGGTCGAAGACGAAGTGGGAGACGCCGAGCGCCTGGTAGCTCTTGATGTGCCGGATGACGTCCTGGGCGGTGCCCCGGAAGCCGGGCTGGTCGCTCACCGCCGCCTTGCCCCGCTTCAGGGCCAGCTCGAGCGGCACGCGCAACGAGAGGGTGATGGCCTTCGGATCGCGCCCGGCTTTGCGGGCCCAGCCGTGGATGACCTTCACCATCTGCGCGTACTCGTCGGGGAGCAGCATCGCGGGGGGGCGCATCCCGATGGGATGCCACGCATCCGCGAGCTCGCCGGTGCGCCGGAGCGCCACGTCGGTGTGACCGCCGATCCAGACCGGGATGCCGCCCTTCTGGCGCGGCTTGGGCAGGGCGCTCACCGAGGGCAGGCGATAGTGCGCGCCGGTGAACTCCACCGGCTCCTTCGTCCACAGGTCCCGCATGAGGCGCAGGTACTCGTCGGTGACCTTGCCCCGCTCCGTGAAGGACGGCGCCTGCAGCGCCTCGAACTCCTCCTTCATCCAGCCGACGCCGGCGCCCAGGATGATCCGCCCGCCCGACATCACGTCGAGCGTCGCGAGGATCTTGGCGGTCACGACCGGGTTGCGATACGGCACCACCAGCACGCTGGTGCCGATCTTCACCCGCGACGTCAGGCCGACCAGCACCCCCATCATCGCCAGCGGCTCGAGGTAGCCGTTCGTCCAGTCGCCTGCGAAGCGTCCGCTGGTCGCGTAGGGATAGATCGAGTTGTTGGAGGTGGGGATGACCACGTGGTCCGTGACGAAGACCGAGCTGTAGCGGAGCGCGTCTGCCCGCTGGGCCAGCTTGGTGAGCGCCTCCGGCGTCGCGAGCGGACCACGGCCCGGCAGAGCGAAGCCGAAATGCATGAG
>CAMLFJ010000588.1 GCA_946479205.1 uncultured bacterium
GCGACGACCGCGCTCGCCATGAACGGACTCGGCACGCACGCGCGCCCCAGCTCCTCGACGAGCGCGAGCGCGTCGCCGATGGATCCGCCGCTGCCGCCGAGCTCGGTCGGCACGAGCAGGCCGGGCCAGCCGAGCGTGGCGAGCTCCTTCCAGAGATCCGTCGCGAAGCCCCGCGGGTCCAGCGCGAGCTCCTGCACGCGTTCGGGCGGGCAGCGCTGCTGGAGCAGCGCGCGCGCCGACTGCTGGAGGAGCTGCTGCGACGGCGAGAACGCGAGATCCATCAGGCGCGGCCCCGCGGCTCCGCGGGCAGGCCGAGCGCGCGCACCGCGATGGTCGTGCGCTGGATCTCGGAGGTGCCGCCCGCCAGCGTGTGGCCCCAGCTCGTCTGGTACTGGTGCTCGATCTCGCCGCGCAGGCGGGCCCAGCGGGAGCCGGCGCGGAGCACCGCGAAGGGGCCGAGCAGCTCCATGCCCATCGAGAGCACGCGCTGCCCCAGCTCGTCGGCCATGACCTTCGCGGCGGAGACCTCGCCGGTGGCGGGCAGCCCGCGCTCGATGAGCCACGCGGCCCGGAGGAAGAGCGCGCGGAGGGCCGCGATCTCGGTGGCGGCGTGGGCGAGGCGCCGGCGCGCCACCGCGTCGCCCGGCATGGCGCTGTTCACGTACTCGACCAGCAATCCCAGGATGCGGCGGAGGAACGGCGCCTTGTAGAAGCGCCCCCAGAAGCGGTCGGTGTCGAGGCCCTTCAGGAGCTGGGCGAAGCCCTCGCCCGGCTTGCCCAGCACCCAGTCGCGCGGCACGCGCACCCCGTCCATGAAGATCTCGTAGTGGTAGACGCGGCCGGTGAGGCTGCGGATCGGCCGCACGTCCATCCCGGGGAGCCGGTTGTCGACCATCAACATGCTGAGACCCCGGTTCCGGGTCGACGCGGGATCCGTGCGCGCCAGGACCGTCCCGTGGGTCGCGATGCCGGCGTGGCTCGACCAGATCTTGCGGCCGTCGAGCACCCAGTGATCGCCCTCGAGGCGGGCCCGCGTCTTGAGCGCGAGCAGGTCCGAGCCGGCGTCGGGCTCGCTGTAGCCCTGCCAGAAGGTGGCCTCCCCGCGCGCCACCAGCGGCAGGATCTCGCGCTGCAGGGTCTCGGAGCCGTTGCGAATGATCGAGTCGGACACCTGCAGACAGCCGGAGAGCGGGCCGAAGGGCGCGCCGGCCGCGGCCAGCTCTTCGAGCAGGATCAGGAGATAGCCCATCGGCCGTCCCTGGCCCCCGTGCTCACCCGGCCAGCCCATGCTGAGCCAGCCGCGCTCGCCGAGCGCGCGGGTGAAGGCGCGCGAGTGCGCCCCGGAGCCGTAGCCCGCGTCGGTGCCGTCCTCGGGGAACGTGTCGGCCGGGTGGGCGCGGAGAAACGCACGGACCTCGCCGGCGAAGGCCTGCTCGGCGTCGGAGAGCCCGAAGTCCATGCCGGGCGCCTCAGGAAGTCAGGGTTAGCGCGGCCGCGCCAGGTTCGAGAAGGGGCCCGAGATCCGCACGATCTGGTTGAGCTGGAACACCCCGGTGCGGATGACCGACACGAGGAGATCGCCGGCGAGGCCGGCGGCGCGGGTCTCGGCGGTATCGGGCACGAAGACGAGCCCCCGCGGCGCGTCGCCGTCGGTGAAGCGCGCGAGGCTCAGCCGGTTGCCGTCGGCGTTGACGCCGAAGATCTCGTTGGCCTGGCGATCGGTCACGAAGACCGAGCCGGCCGGGCCCGGGCTCAGGCCCTGCGACACCGGGCCCTCCAGCATGAGCCGCCGCTCTCCGCCCGGGGCCACCCGCCAGAGCTCTCCGGGGCCGGGCTGCCACGGCGCTTCCGCGCTCCCGTCGGCGCCGACCCACAGGTGGTCGGTGTCGTCCACCGCGAGCGTGCGTGGGCGCAGGACGCGCAGGTAGCTCGGATCCAGCACGCGCCCGGTCGGATCGAAGCGCACGACCACCCCGCGCTCACGATCGGCCACGTAGACGTTGCCGGCCGAGTCCACGCCGGCCCCTTCCGGCTGGACCAGGAGCGGCGGCGTGCCGGGATCCGGCGTGCCCCCGGCGAAGAAGGCGATCCGACCGTTGATCAGGCGGTACAGCACGCCCACGCGGCGGTCGCGGTCGAACGTGGTGACGAACAGCTCGCGCCCGCCCCGGCCGCCGCTCACCTGGGCGTTGTTCAGCGGCGGGCCGTGGAAGAAGCGCGGCTCGGTGCCGGTGGTGAGCTGTGCCCCGCCCGGCTTGATCCGGTAGATGGACGTGAGGTAGTCGAACTCGCCGCCGCTGTACCGTCGGCCGCTGCGGGCCAGATAGAGCACGCCGCCCTGGTCCACCGCCAGGGTGGGGGTCGTCGGGATCCCGCGGCCGCGAAACTCGGCGGAGCCCCCGAAGCCCTCCCCGGTGACGTAGATCCGTGCCGTGAAGC
This sequence comes from uncultured bacterium, assembly GCA_946479205.1. Next base: position 2,440 of record CAMLFJ010000588.1, read on the forward strand.
CGGGGGGCAGGACGATCTCGGCCTGCGCGGCCACGGGAAGGAGCACGAGCGCCGCGAGGGGCAGCGCCGCTCCGAGATGTTGTCGTGCCCGCTTCGCGGTCATCGAGCCCGCATGATAGCGTCTCGCGAGCGTCCGCTTCAACCGTTTCAGGGTTAGCTTGTCCTTGCC
>CAMLFJ010000589.1 GCA_946479205.1 uncultured bacterium
TCCTGGGCATTGGCGCCGGCCCGTTCCCACGCATTCTACCCCGGACCCGGGGTATTCTCTCGGCCATGCGCGTCCTGGTTCGTGTGCCCGCGACTTCCGCCAATCTCGGGCCGGGCTTCGACGCGCTGGGCCTCGCGCTGGGTCTCCACAACGAGGTGATCCTCGAGGAGGCCGACCGCATCTCGGTCGGCGTGGAGGGCGAGGGCGCGGGCCGCCTCGACGACGACGCGAAGAACGTGGTCGCCCGCGGCGTCGCCCTGGGCTTCGAGGTCGCGGGGCGGCCCTTCCGCGGCGCGCGGCTCCGCTGCGTCAACCGCATCCCGCTCAGTCGCGGGCTGGGCTCGAGCGCGGCCGCCTGGGTCGGCGGCCTGGTCGCAGCCAACGCAGTGCTGGGCGAGCCGCTGGATCGCGACGCGCTCGTGACCGCGGCGGCGCGGGCCGAGGGCCATCCCGACAACGTGGCCGCCGCGGTGCTGGGCGGGCTCACCGTCTCGTGCGCCGACGGCGCGCGTGTGACCGCGGTGAGCCTGCCGGTGCCGCGCGAGATCGTCTGGGTCGTCCTGGTGCCCGAGACCGAGAGCTCCACGCGAGAGGCCCGGGCGGTGCTCCCAGACTTGGTGCCGCGGGCGGACGCGGTCTTCAACGTGCAGCGGGTCAGCCTGCTGCTGGCCGGGCTCGGCGGGGGCCGTCCGGACCTCCTCGACCTCGCCATGCAGGACCGGCTCCACCAGCCGTATCGCCAGCGGCTCTTCCCGTGGATGGAGGCGGTGGCCGACGCGGGACGGAGGGCGGGCGCGCTCGGCTGCGTCCTGAGCGGCGCGGGCCCCTCGATGCTCGCGGCGGTGCGCGGTCGCGGCGACGACGTGGCGCGCGCGATGGAGCGCGCGCTCCGGGAGGCGGGGATCGAGGGCCGGGCGCTCAGCTTGCCGGTGGACGCGGCGGGCGCGACGTGGGAACGACTGCCCGAGACTTGACTCTCACTCGGAGCAGGCAGTACGATCGGTCCAAGGTGTACCCGTGATCAAGAGCGACCGCTGGATCCGCCGCATGGCCGTCGAGAAGGGCATGATCAAGCCCTTCGAGGACCGGCAGGTGCGCAAGGGCGGGATCTCCTACGGCCTCTCCTCCTACGGCTACGACATCCGCATCGCGGATGAGTTCAAGATCTTCACGAACATCAACACCACGATCGTGGATCCCAAGAGCTTCGATCCGCGTTCCTTCGTTGACGTCCAGGGCGAGGTCGCGGTGATCCCGCCCAACTCGTTCGCGCTGGGGCGCTCGGTGGAGTACTTCAAGATCCCGCGCAACGTGCTGACGATCTGCGTCGGGAAGTCGACCTATGCGCGGTGCGGCATCATCACGAACGTGACGCCGTTCGAGCCGGAGTGGGAGGGGTACGTGACGCTCGAGATCAGCAACACCACCCCGCTCCCCGCGAAGATCTACGCCAACGAGGGCATCGCCCAGGTCCTCTTTTTTGAATCGGACGAGGCCTGCGAGACGTCATACGCTGACAGGCAGGGGAAGTATCAGGGCCAGCAGGGGATCGTGCTGCCGACCGTCTAGGCCCTGACGCCGGCTCCGCGGACCGGGGCCAGGAGGTGACGTCCCATGGCTGAGCAGAAGAAGAAGGAAACGAGGCCGACCAAGCCCGCCGAGGGTGGTGACGACGGCGGCGCGGGTAGCGCCGAGCTGTCCAAGAAGGGCAAGAAGATCAAGGAGGAGCTGGACAACCTCCTGGACGAGATCGACGATATCCTCGAGGAGAATGCCGAGGAGTTCGTGAAGAGCTACGTCCAGCGCGGCGGGCAGTAACCGCGGCCTGGGCGGGAGAAAGATCGGAGCGGCGTCATGCCCATCTATGAATACGCGTGCTTGGCCTGCGGGGCCGAGTTCGAGAAGCTCGTGCAGCGCCCGGGGCTGGTCGTGTGCGGGTCGTGCGAGAGCCCACGGGTCAGCCGGCGGCTCTCCGTCGTCGGCGTGAAGACCGGCGGGCGCATGAGCGATTCCTCCCCCGCGCCCATGGGTGGAGGTGGGGGCGGCTGCTGCGGAGGTGGATGCGGCTGCCACTGAGCCGGCGATCGCGCCGCTGCGACCGACGAGGGGCCCCCGAGGGCCCCTTTCGTGTCTCTGGGCACCGCGCTCCGGGGCCTTCGCTTTACACGGCCCGGGCGCGCTCCTATACTCGGGCCCGTGGATCTACGCCAGCTCGAGATCTTCGTCAAGGTCGCCGAGTTCGGCTCGTTCTCCAAGGCCGCTGACGCGCTGTTCCTGACGCAGCCCACCGTCTCGGAGCACATCAAGAGCCTCGAGGACGAGCTGGGCGTCCGTCTGCTCGATCGTCTCGGCCGGGGAGCTGCGGTCACCAAGGGCGGCGCGCTGCTGCAGGGCTACGCGCAGCGCCTCCTCGCCCTGTCCCGCGAGGCGCGGCAGGCGATGGAGAGCTTCCAGGGGCGCATGAGCGGCGACCTGCTCGTGGGGGCGAGCACGATTCCCGGCGAGTACATCCTTCCCGCGCTGATCGGCCGCTTTAAGGAGAAGTTCCCCGACATCGCGATCACCTTGCTCATCGGGGGCAGCCAGGCGGTGACGGAGTGGGTGGC
>CAMLFJ010000590.1 GCA_946479205.1 uncultured bacterium
GTCTCGAGCACCCACTGCACCAGGGTGCGGAGGTCCTCCACCGAGAAGGGCTTGGTCAGGACCGGATCGCCGGTCTCGGCCAGGAAGGGCACGAACTTGTCCGCCTCCGCGTGGCCGGTGACGAAGATCACGCGCGGCAGGGCCTCGCCGAAGCGCTTGCGCAGGGCGGTGTAGAGCCCGGGGCCGTCGAGGTTCGGCATCTGCAGGTCGCTGATGATCAGGTCGTAGGTCCGTTGCTCGATGCGGTAGAGGGCCTCGGCCCCGTCGCGGACGGTGTCCACCTCGTGCTGGTCGAGCAGCAGGATATTGGCGATCAGCTCGCGGAGGCTGCCCTCGTCCTCCACCACCAGGATGAGCCGGGGGCGCATCAGGGTTCGAGCAGCCGGCTCACCAGCTCGAGCACGCGCCCGGGCTTGAGCGGCTTGATGAGCACGGGCACGCGCAGGTTGGCCAGGAAGCTCCCGTAGTGGGGATCGAAGGCCACGCTCGTCAGGAACACGACCTGGGGCAGGGTGTCGCCGAAGCGCTCGGCGAGCGCGTCGAGCAGCGCGGGGCCGTCGAGCTTGAGCATGCGGATGTCCGAGAGCACGAGATCGTAGCGGCGCTGGTCGAGGAGGAGCAGCGCGGAGTCCGCGTCACCGGCCCCGTCCACCTCGTGCCCGTCCAGGCTCAGCACGTCGATGAGGGTCTGCCGCGTGGCGGCTTCCTCGTCCACGACCAGGATCAGGCGTGCGTCCACCAGAGCACGATACCGGGTCGGCCGCGCGGGGGCAAGATTCGGAGGCGCCCCTAGCGTCGAGAGCGCCGGCAGCCGTCCTGCCGGGCCTCGTCCTCGGTGGCGTAGCAGCGCTCGGTGCGGCTCTCCGCGTAGGCGCTGCTGCTCGGCACGTAGTAGATGCAGCGCTCCGCGGAGTAGGTGGCGAAGTCGGCCTTGATGGGATGGCTCAGCGGACAGCTCCAGCCGCTCTTGGGCGGGACCCCGGGGCGCGCCTGCGCGACGCTGGGCGCCGCCGCTTTCGGGGCCGCCCCCTTCGGCCCGGGCGCGTTCTTGGCCGGGGGCGGCGCGGGGGCCGCCGTCTTCCAGATGCCGACCTTCGCGGCCCGCGCCTGGTCCTGGCGGCGCAGCAGCGTGTCCTGGTGCCGGACGTTGGGGCCGCCGCAGGCCACCTGACCGAATCCGTGCCCGATCAGCTCCGCGTTGACCATCACGTCGCCGATCCAGACGTAGGCCAGCAGCCGACCCTCGGGGTCCCGCTCCTGGACGTCCAGCTCGAGCCGCACGTTCTTGGCGTTGGTCAGGCCGCGATTGAACTGGAGCGCCTCGCGTCCCTGCGGCTCGCCGGACTCGGACCCCCCGTCGCCCGGATCCGGCGCGGCCACCCCGATGTAGCGGACGCGCTCCACCTCGCCGTTGACGAAGACGTGGATGGTGTCGCCGCTCACGATCTTCACGACGGCGGCGGGCAGGCTGCGCGGGCGCCCCGGCTCCTGGCTCCAGGTGGGCGCGACCAGGAGGAGCAGGAGCGCGCCGGGGAGGAGAAGCCGCCGGACCGCTCGCGGCACTACTTGCGGCCTTCGCTCAGCGAGCGCTCCAGGGCTTCCCGGCGGAGCCGCTCCGCGGCGAGCTGATCGGTCAGCGTCTTGAGCTGCGCGTCCAGCCGCTGCAGCTCCTGGGTCTGCTGCACGCGGAGATTGGCCTGCTCCTGGGCCCCCTTCTGACGCCAGAGCGTGTCGGCGGCGACCCCGCCCCCCACGAACCCGAGCACCGTCCACACCGCGACCCGCTTGACCATCGCCTTCGTCACGTCCATGGAGAGCCTTTCAGTCCACCAGGGCGATCGCGCGCACCGGCGAGCCGTCGGCGCCCGTCACCCGGAGCGGCAGCGCGATGAACCGGCAGCGCGCCGCGCCGATCCGATCGAGGTTGGTCAAGTACTCGATCACCGTGATGCCCTTCGGGAAGAAGATGTGGTGCGTCGTGCATTCCTCGCGCGTGATCTTCGTGCCCGGGGAGAAGATCGAGGTGCGGATGCAGTGGTCGGGCGGGTAGTCGTAGCCCACCGCCTTCGCCCGGCGCGCCACCAGCCACTCGCAGGCGCTGCGCCCGGTGTAGGGCGCGTCCTTCCAGAAGCGCTCGCTCTCCACCGGGCACTTGAGCGGCCAGTCCGTGCGCAGCAGCACGATGTCGCCGGGCTGGACGTGGCCGGCTCGCCGCTCGAGATCGGCGCCGGTCACCTCCGCATTCTCGTCCAGGTGGGTGAGGTCCACCACCGCGGCGGGGCCCATCCACTGGTCCACCGGCATCGAGGCGATGTCGCGGTCGCCCGGCAGGAAATGCACCGGCGCGTCCACGTGGGTGTAGGCGTGACAGCTCACGGTCATGACGGTGGACTGGAAGTTGGCTCCCGCCTCGTGCGTCGAGCGGCGCTCGCTGGTCGCGGTCCAGCGAAAGTGCGGGCCGATCGGGAAGCTCAGGTCCACCACGCGCATGGCGCCATGGTGTCCCGCTCCCGCCACCTTGTCAACGCTGGAGGGCCGTCTCTCCTCTTCACCCTCTCCCCTCAGGGGAGAGGGCAGGGTGAGGGGTGGCGGGTGA
>CAMLFJ010000591.1 GCA_946479205.1 uncultured bacterium
TCCTCTAGTCCACGTCGGCGAGCGCGGCGGCGTCGATCGGGCGCCACTCCGCGAGTGAATCGAGCCACTCGATCTGCCGCGCGTTGAACGGGGGGCTCCCCGGCCCGCGCGGCTCGAGCCAGCGCTTGAGATAGAGACCGGCCGCGAGCAGCTTCCGGTAACCGCGCCCCTGCTCGCGCATGAGCTGGCCCTCGGCCAGCAGCAGCGAGCCCGCGAGGAGATGGTAGAGCGTGTCCGCCACCGGCCGCGCGGCCAGCTCGCGCTCCGCCGCCGGCTGCGCGGCCCAGCCCGCGGCCTGCCGGGTCACCGCCTCGAGGTTCTCCTTCACGAGATCTACCAGCGGCTTCGTGGCCGGCTCGGACACGCGCGCGAGCCGCCCGGTCACGAAGGCGGCCAGGGCGTCGAGTCCGCGGTCCTTCAGGATCGCGCGCTGCACGTCGAGCGCCACCACGTTGGCCGAGCCCTCCCAGATCGCGCCGAGGTAGGCGTCGCGCAGCAGGCGCGGGTTCACCCACTCCTCGACGTAGCCGTTGCCGCCGCGGACGTTCATGGCCTCGGCCGCCACGTCGCGCGCGCGGAGCGTGATCCAGTACTTGGCGAGCGGCGTCCACACCCGCGCCAGCCCGCGGGCGTCGGCCGCCCCCGCGTCCCGCCGGTCGAGCAGCGCGGCACCGTTCAGGATCACCGAGGCGGCCGCCTCCGTGTCGAGGAGCATGCCGAGCAGGTTGCTCCGCAGCAGCGGCAGCTCGGCCAGCGGCCGGCCGAAGGCCACGCGCTGCCGCGCGTGCACCAGGGACTCGAGCACCGCGCGCCGCATGATACCGGCCGCGCGCATCGCGTTGGAGAGACGCGAGCCGTTCACCATCTCCATCATCTGCTTGAAGCCCGAGTCGAGCTCGCCCACCACGTAGCCGACCGCCCCCGCGTAGGTCACCTCGCCGGTCGCCATGGACCGCGAGCCCAGCTTGTCCTTCAGCCGGTTGATGGTCCACGCGTTCTTGCTGCCGTCGGGCAGACGCTTGGGCACCAGGAACATCGCGAGCCCGCGCGTACCTTCGGGCGCGCCGTCGGGCCGGGCCAGCGTCAGCGCGAGCTCCGCGTTGGCCACCGAGGTGAACCACTTGTCGCCCCACAGACGCCACTGCCCGTCCGCGCCGCGCCGGGCCACCGTCGTGGAGGCGCCCACGTCGGAGCCCCCGGTGCGCTCGGTCATCCACTGCGTGCCCTGCCAGAGCGCGTCGGGGTCGGTGGAGGTCAGGTGCGGCAGGTAGCGCGCCTTCAGCTCCTCGCTGCCGAACGCGCCGAGCATGCGCGCGCACGAGTCCGTCATGTTGACCGGGCACAGCAGCCCGAACTCGCTCTGGGCGAAGAGATACGAGAGCGCGTACTTGAGCACCTGCGGGGCGCGGCCGGGCCAGCCCAGCACGCCGGGCCGGTGGGCCATGGCGGCCAGCCCGAAGCGCGAGAAGGCGATCTCCTCCATGCGGCGATAGGCCGGGTGGCGCACCACCTCGTCCACGCGGCGCCCCTGCTCGTCCCACGCCCGGAGCACGGGGGGATTGCGGTCGGCGACGGCGGCCAGCGCGTCGAGCTCGTCGCCCGCGAACGCGCCGAGGTCGGTCAGGTGCGGGCGCGCCCGCTCGTAGACCTCCGCCCCCATCACCGCCTCGCAGAGGAACTGGAAGTTCGGGTCTTCGAGGAAGTAGTTCATGCCCCGAGTGGTCGGCATCGCGTCCTGGGCGGGGGCGTCGTGCGGGGACGGCGGCGTCATGATCCAGCCGAGTCTATCGCGAACCGCGGGTCTGTGGTAGGAGAGGGGCTCACCACATTTCAAGGAGGCGGAGATGGCGCGCAAGGCAGCGGCCCCGGCCACGAAGGCCACGGCTCGGAAGACCGACGCGGTGGACCCGAAGCACCGCTGGGACCGGCCGATCCAGGCGCCCGGCCATACCCAGGTGGATTTCGAGGAGCGGGTGGACTTCCACCGCCTGCACGAGTACCGCCTCGGGCGCACCCGCCGGGCCCTCGCAAAATCGGGCCTGGGCGCGCTGCTCCTGTTCGACCAGTACAACATCCGCTACATCTCGGGCACCGTCATCGGCGAGTGGGCGCGCGACAAGCTCACCCGCTGGAGCCTCTTGACCGGCAACGGCCAGCCCTGGGTGTGGGACTTCGGCTCGGCGGCGCGGCATCACCGCCTCTCCACGCCGCAGCTCCCCCCGAACCAGTGCCTGGCCGGCATGGTGGGGATGCGCGGGGCGGTCTCGCCGAAGGCCGGCCTGTTCGAGGCGGCGGCGCGCGAGATCAAGGCCATCCTGACCCGCGAGGGCGTGGCGGGCATGCCGCTCGGCATCGACGTCGTCGAGCCGCCCTTCCTCTTCGCGCTTCAGAAGGCGGGCATCCAGGTGCGCGACGGCCAGCAGGTCATGCTGGAGGCGCGGGTGATCAAGAACGCGGACGAGCTCGTGCTGCTGAACATGGCCGCCGCCATGGGCGACGGCGTCTACCAGGACATCTTCGAGGCGCTGAAGCCGGGGGTGCGCGAGAACGACATCGTGGCCCTGGCCAACAAGCGGCTCTACGAGATGGG
>CAMLFJ010000592.1 GCA_946479205.1 uncultured bacterium
AATCGGCGCCAGCGAGACCGGCATGGGCAGCCGGCGCAGGCGCGGGGTCGGATCGAAGTTTCTCACGATCCAGTCCACCAGGAATGCCGGGAGCCGCACCCCGCCGTAGCGGACGTCGGCGGCGCGCAGGGCGAACGGGGCAGGCGGCGACCCGGCCGTCAAGGTCAACCGCGCAGAGAGCGCCGGCCCCGGCAGCGCCCAGTTCGCGCGCACCCATCCCTCCTCCATGGTCGCGCGCAGCCCGGAGAGACCGCGCTGCTGGGCGACGAACTCGGCCAGGTCCCGCTCGGCGATCCCCAGCCGCTCCACGTGGAGGGAGCCGACGTCGAGGAGCTCCACGTCGCCGGTGGCGGCCAGCCGACCCGGATTCACCACCGCGTCACGGATACGCAGGCGCACCGGGCCGATGCGGAGCGGCGGCTTCCGCCGCACGAACTCGCCGACCAGCGCCGACTCCGCCTCCACCGTCACCGTCTCCACCGATCCGGCCGCCAGCGCGTCGTCCCGGTAGCCGATGGTCACGCGAAGGCCCTGCGCGTCGCGCACCACGTCGGCCAGCAGCCCGACCACCCCACGCCGCAGGCGCTCGGCGAGCTCGGCCGGGGCCACCCCACGCACCGGCTCGAGGCGGCGCGCCCGCACCATGCCCTCGCTCCCGTCGGGCAACGGGGCACGCGCGATCACCGGATAGGCGGCGGCCAGCCACGGGTCCCCGCCCCCGAGCGCGGCCATGATCCGGTCCGGCTTGGCGGACGCCGCGTCGGGCCCCTGGTCACCCGTCTTGACGATGGCGAAATCCACGCCGAGCGGCGCCTGCTCCCACGCCCGGCTCAGGCGAAGCGGCAGCCGATCGCGCGTCACTTCGTAGCGGAAGTTGGAGATCGAGAAGTAGTTGTCGTTGGGCACCACCGCCACCCGCGCCCCGCCGGGGCCCGCCGCCCGCAGGATGGCGGCGAGGAGCTCCCGGTGATGCCAGTCGCGCCCGTCGGGCGGCCAGGAGAACGCCACGGAGGCGACGACCGGAGCCAGCAGCGTGGGAGGCGGGAGCGCGAAGGCCGCCGAGCCCACCTGCGCCGCGCCCGCGATGACGCAGGCCCAGCCGATCCCCCACCGCGCGCGCGACGGGAGCGTGCTCACGCCGGCCGCCGCGGCCAGCGCGGCGGCGGGCAGGAACGGCAGCGTGTAACGCAGATTCTTGTTCTGGATCAGGACGAAGATCACGAACGGCGCCAGCGCGGCCCACACGAGGCCTCGGGCCCGCGGCCGCCGCGTGACCGCCACGATCCCCCAGAGCAGGAGCGCGGTGGCCAGGAGACCCCACTGGGGAATGATCCACTGCGGATAGAACAGCAGCGACGGCCCGCTCAACGCCGGCGCGTGTCCCGATTCGGCCGCCTGCTTGAACGAGCGGTTGATGATCTGCGCCGGCAGCCCGACCAGGCGCGGCCCGTACCACGGCAGCGCGATCGCCGCGGCCACGCCCAGCGCCGCGAGCAGGTGCAGCAGGCGGGCCCGGCGCTCCGGGGCCCGGAGCGCCCGCCACGCGGCCCAGAGGAGCGGTCCCGACAGATACGCGGCAAAGGGCGGCTTGGTGAGCATGCCCAGGCCGAGCACCAGGCCCAGCGCGAGCGCCCACCGGCGGGACGACAGATCCTCCGTGCGCACGAGCGTGTAGAGGGCCAGGGCCACCATCGCGGCCAGCGGCAGGTCGAGCTGGAAGTTCAGCAGCATGAACACCACGAACGGCGCGGTGGCGAAGAGGAACGCGGCGAGCAATCCCGCGCCGGGGTCGAGCAGCCGCCGCCCGACGCCGAACACCGCGAGGGTGCCGACGACGAGAAACCCCCAGATCACCGCCTGGGCGGTCAGCGGCACGATGGGGAGCGCGAAGTAGAGCAGCCCGGCCGCGCACGTGACGATCGGCGGGTAGAAGCTCGACTCGGCGATGATCTCCTGCAGCCAGTCGCTCCCGGGCGTCCGGAGACTCTGGTGACAGGCCACGGCCCGCTCGAGGTGGTTGGCGTGATCCCACTCGGGCGGGCGGCGATCGATCCCGAGCCAGACGGCCATGACCGCAGCGAGCCCGACCAGCAGACCGGCCAGGGCGAGCCGGTAGCGGCCGGTCATGAATCGGGGAGGCGGGCCGCCAGCAGGATCGAGATGCCGAAGGGCGGCGACACCCACCGCAGCAACCGCGCCTCGACGGAGAAGCACGCCGCGAGCGCGCGGTTCAGGGTCGGCGCCGGACGGTCGAGATCGTGTCCGGGCCGCCGCAGCGCCGCCCGGGCGAGGCGGACCGCCATGATCGGCGGCGCCAGCAGCGTGTTGAAGTAGGTCAGCCGCTCCACCGCGTAGCCGCCCCGCTCCGCGGCCCGTCGCAACGCCCGCGCGGTGTAGCGGCGGCGGTGGCCCAGCAGCTCGTCGTGACGGCTCCAGAGCCACGCATAGGCCGGCACCGTCACGAAGAGGCGGCCGCCCGGCGCGAGGAGCCGCCGGCACGCGGCGAGGGCTCCGGCCTCGTCGTCGCCGGGGGCGGGCACGGGGAAGGGGGCGACCGCGGCCCCGCGCCCCGGCGCGGGCGGGGTGGG
>CAMLFJ010000593.1 GCA_946479205.1 uncultured bacterium
CACCGAGATCTACACTCTTTCCCTACACGACGCTCTTCCGATCTGCCCTCACCGCCTACGCGGCGGCCGAGGATCGACGCCGCACGCTCCAGGCCGGGTACGACAGCCACCTGGCCAAGCCGGTCGAGGCCTCCGCCTTCGCGCCGCTGATCGCGAGCCTGCTGCCCAGGGGGAGACGCGCATGACGAACGGGCTCCCGCCGCGGACGAGCATCCGTTCTTACCGGGTAAACCGTTCCGATCCTTTCGCGCGCGGCGCGGCGTGTGCCCGCGCGAGCGCCGGTTGCGGACGCCGGGGGCCCGGGCACAGAAGTTGCTCTTCTCGGTAGCCGGGAGGAAACACAGGATGGACACGGCGAGGGAGCGACTCAGAGTGGAAGAGATCACCACGGTGAGCTACGGAGGGAACGGCGAGGCGGCGTTCTTCCCCTGGCCGCTCTCGTGGAGCGCGGTGTGGACCGGGACGCTATCCGCGATCGCGCTCGCTCTGATCTTCGGGCTCGTGGCCATCGCTCTGGGTGCGCACCGCGTCGGGCAGCCGTTCGGCACGTGGCGCGAAGTCGGATTCCTGGCGCTCGCCTTCAGCGTCTTCGGGTCGTTCCTCGCCTTCGCCCTCGGCGGCTGGGTGGCGGCCAAGGTGGCAGGCGCGCGCCGCTCCGAGGCCGCGATGCTGCACGGCGCGATCGCCTGGCTGGTGGCGGTGCCGATCCTGGTGGTGCTCGCGTCGATGGGCGCGGTGTCCTACTTCGGAGGCTGGTACGGCGGGCTCGCGGGGCTTCCACCGGCCGCGGCGGCCCAGGCCTTCGCGGCCGTACAGGACCCGGCCGCCGCGATGGCGGCCCGCAACGCCGCGCTGGCCGCGGTGACCGCCCTGCTGCTGGGACTGATGGGCGGTGTCGTGGGCGGCTGGATGGGCTCCGGTGAGCCCATGACCTTCACACACTATCGGACGCGGCGCGACCGGGCCGCGGCAGGAGGCTGGTAATGCCACTCATTCTTCTCTGGCTCCTCGGGGTGCCGGTGAGCCTCATCCTCATCCTGTTCCTGCTGGGTGTCGGACGCTAGGACCATGAACGAGCTGGTGGGCGACTTCGTGAGACTGGGATTCCTCCTCACGCTGTTCGGGTTCGCGGCCTGGGTCGGCGGGGCGTCCGTGACCGCCTGGGTCGCCTGGGAAAAGGGCCGCGAGCCCGTCGCCTGGTTCGTGCTGGCGTTCTTCCTCTCGCCGCTGGTCGCGCTCGTCGCTCTGAACGCGGTTCCCGCGATGCACGTCGTCCGGCGGCGGGAGGAGCGGGCGGCGCGCCGTCGCCCGTATCGACTCGAAGACCCCGCGATCGTGGCCGAGCGCCTCGTCAACGAGTTGCCCCGGGACGAGAAGCGGTGGGGCAAGCGCCGGGTCAACGCGTAGTCTCATGACGAACGCGCGGGGGCCGTGGGCCGTCGTGCTCGCCGGCGGGGAGGGCGTGCGTCTCCGGTCCCTCGTGCATCGGATGCTCGGGGAGGAGCGGCCGAAGCAGTACGTGAAGCTGCTCGGACCGCGCAGCCTGCTGCAGCAGACCCTGGACCGGGCCGCCCTCGGGATCTCGCGGGATCGTACGGTCGTCGTCTCGGTGCGCCGGCACGTCGCGTATCTCGCGGAGGAGTTCACGGGCGACGCGCAGCCGCCCTACCTGCTGGTCCAGCCGGAGGACCGCGGGACCGCGGCCGCCATTCTGTACGCCGCGCAGTGGATCGCGTGGCGGGATCCGGCCGCGACCATCGTGGTGTTTCCCTCCGATCACTTCATCCTGGGCGAGGCCACCTTCATGGCGCACGTCCAGGAGGTGGCCGGCGCGGTCGAGCGGAATCCGGACCGCGTGATGCTGGTGGGCGGGCAGCCCACGTCGCCCGAGGCCGAGTACGGCTGGATCGAGCCCGGCGCCCCGATCGACGGCGCGCTCGACGTGGTGTCGGCCGTGCGCCGGTTCTGGGAGAAGCCGTCCGAGGCGCAGGCGCAGGCCTGTCTCGCGGCCGGCGGCCTCTGGAACACCGCCATCACCGTGGCGCGGGCGCGCACGCTGGTCGAGGTCGGCGCCCGCGCCCTGCCCGAGATGAGCGGCCGGCTGGCCGGCCTGCGGTCCTTCCTCGACTCGGACCGGGAAGTGGCCGCGGTGCAGGAGGCGTACGCGCGTCTGACCCGGGCGAGCTTCTCGCGAGCGGTCCTGGAGCCGCATCCGGAGCATCTCGGCGTCTCGCGCCTGCCGCGCGTGACCTGGTGCGATCTCGGGAGCCCGCGCCGGGTACTCCACGTGCTGGCCCGGATGCGGGTGCGGCCGGCGTGGGCCGATCTGATCGACGCGCCGCCGCCGTCCGGCCGCGTGGCCGTCGCCTCGCGCTGAGCGGAGCCGCCGCGTGCCATCCACCATCTGGACCGGCAGCATCAGCTTCGGACTCGTCAACATCCCGGTCTCTCTCGTCACCGCCGAGCAGCGCGACGATCTCGACTTCACGCTGCTCGACAAGCGAGACAGCTCCCCGATCGGCTACCAGAAGATCAGCAAGCGCACCGGCAAGCCGGTGCCCAACGACCGCATCGTG
>CAMLFJ010000594.1 GCA_946479205.1 uncultured bacterium
AGCGCCTCCACCCCGAGCGCCTTGAGCTTGCTCTCGACCTTGCCCATCTGCGCGATCGATCGCCGGCAGAACGGGCACCAGAGCCCGACGAACAGGGCGAGGAAGACGGGGCTGTGGCCCCGGAAATCAGCGAGCGAGACGGTCTCGGTCCGCTCGATCGCCGGGAGCGTGAAGTCGGGGGCGGGCTCACCCGGGGCGACGGGTAGGTGGGATTCGGTCGGCGTCATGTCAGACTCCTTCAGCGGTGAAAAGGGTCATGTGTACGCGGCGAGGACCGCCTGCGCGACCTCGCGCGTCCTCGCGGTGCCGCCCTGGTCGGGGGTGAGCACCTTCCCGTCCCGGTAGATGCGCCCCACCGCGGCTTCCAGGCGCTGCGCCTCCGCGCTCATCCCCATGTGCTCCAGCATCAGCGCCGCCGACAGGATCGTCGCGGTGGGATTCGCGATGCCCTTGCCCGCGATGTCGGGGGCCGAGCCGTGGACGGATTCGAAGTAGGCCCAGCCGTCGCCGAAGTTGCCGGACGGGGCGAGCCCGAGGCCGCCCGCGGTCTCCGCGCCCAGGTCGGAGAGGATGTCGCCGTAGAGGTTCATGCACAGCACCACGTCCATCGCCTTCGGGAAGCGCACGAGGCGCCGCGCGGCGTCGTCCACGTGGAAGTGCTCGAAGGGCAGCCCGGCCTCGCGGACGATGCGGCCGACGATCTCGTCGTAGAGCCCGTCCGTGCGCGGCAGCACGTTCGACTTGGTCACCAGCGTGATCTTGCCCGGCTTGCCGCGGGCCTGCCGCCGGCGCGCCAGGTCGCAGGCGAAGCGGCCGATACGCTCGGCCCCACGCGGGGTGACCACCTTCACCGCGAAGCGCCCCTCGGTGCCGAAGTCCTTCAGGGTTTTCCCGGTCCGGTCCGAGAGGTTCGGGAGGAGCCGCACGATCTCGGCCAGCTCGCCCTCGCGCCCCGGGTAGAGGCCCTCGCTGTTCTCGCGCAGCAGCACGTAGTCGATGCCGTCGGGATCGGCCAGGGGCGACCGCATCCCCGGGAAGAAGCGGATCGGCCGCACCCCGGCCCACGCGGCCATCTCCCAGCGGAGCCAGGCGACCACGAGGGAGGTGGACGGGCCCGCCGCGCCGAAGAGCACGCCGTCGGCCTCGCGGGCCGCGCGCTTGGTCGCCTCGGGCAGGGGCGAGCCCTGCGGCGGGGTGAGGATCTTGAGCGGCAGCCCGGTGCCCATGAGCAGCTCGCACGTGGCGTCCACCACCTCGGGACCGATCCCTTCACCCGGCAGCGCGACTATCGTACGCATGGGCGTCTTCATGGCACCCCCCTCCCGGGGTCAGGTCTTACATTACGACATTTCGGGAGCGGTCAGGGCTGGCACGGCGGGGGCCGTCTTCGGATCGGGTTCGGGGCGGGATGCCGAGCGCGATGGTTTGTGCGAATCTAGCACCGCTCGCGCATGTCGGAATGTAAGACCTGACCCCATCCGGAGGCGATCATGGCCGATGCGATGTCCGCGGTTCTCGAGACGACCCAGGCCGAGCGCCTGGCGACCGGCTTCGTCTTCACCGAGGGGCCGCTCTGGCATCCCGACGGGTTCTACTACTTCGTGGACGTGCGCGCGAGCATGCTGTACCGGGTCACCCCCGGCCGCCCGCACGAGGTCGTGCGGGAGAAGACCGGCGGGGGCAACGGCACCACGTTCGACCTCCAGGGCCGGCTGGTCCTCTGCGAGGGCGACAACCGGCGCGTCGTGCGCCAGGCCGCCGACGGCCGCTTCGAGGTGCTCATGGACCGGTTCGAGGGCAAGCGCCTGAACCGGCCCAACGACGTGGTGTGCCGGTCCGACGGGAGCATCTACTTCACCGATCCCGGCCTGCGGGTGCCGCTCGCGGAGCGGGAGGTGCCGCACGCGGGCGTCTACCGGGTCGCCCCCGACGGCGCGGTCGGCCTGGTGGCGGACTTCGAGTACCCGAACGGGCTCGCGTTCTCCCCCGACGAGCGGCGGCTCTACGTGGCCAACACGCGCTGGGCCCAGTACATCCACGTGCTCGACCTGGACGCCGACGGCCGCGTGCAGCGGCGGGGCATCTTCGCCGACATGTCCTCCGACGAGACCGACGGCGTGCCCGACGGCATGAAGGTGGACGTGGAGGGGCGCGTCTACTGCACGGGCCCGGGCGGCACCTGGGTCTTCGCGCCCGACGGCGCGCGGCTCGGGATCATCCGCACGCCGGAGGTGCCCGCCAACCTGGCCTTCGGCGGCCCCGACCTGCGCACCCTGTTCTTCACCGCGCGCACGTCGGTCTACACCCTGCGCGCGAAGGTGCCGGGGCAGCCGCACCCGTGGTACCGGCTGCGGGCGCGGTGACGGGATGCCGGCCCGGAGCCAGACGATCCTGGTGGTGGACGACGAGGAGGACATCCGCACGATCGTGCGGCAGATCCTGGCCGCGGACGGCTACACGGTGCTGGACGCCGAGGATCCCCACAAGGCGCTGCGCCTCGCCGGCCAGCAGCACGTGGACCTGCTCCTCACCGACGTGGTGATGCCGCTGATGCGGGGCACCGAGCTGGCCCAGCG
>CAMLFJ010000595.1 GCA_946479205.1 uncultured bacterium
GCCGGCCGCCTCGTCCACCTGCGCGAGCTGGTCGCCGCCCGCGAACCGGAGCGCCATGTGCCGCACGCCCGCGTCGATCCAGCGCTGCAGCCATTCCACCGCGCCCTCGATGGGCCCGGCGTACGTGGCCTGGCGCGCCTTGATCGCCCGCGCGGGCGCGGCGTAGTAGTTCTCGAGGAACGCGTCCAGCCGCTTCTCCGCGGCCACCGCGCTGGGATCGAGCGCGAGCGTGACGTAGACCGCTCCGGTGACCGCGTCGGGGGCACGACCCGCCGCGTGCGCCGCCGCTCGTACGCCGGGAAACTTCTCGGCGAAGAACTCGACGCCGGGGCCGGTGGGGAACCAGGCGTCGAAGCGCGCGGCCTCCCGGAGCGCGGTGGGCCCGTTGCCGCCGATCCAGATCGGCGGGCCGCCCGGCCGGTGCGGCTTCGGCTCCACGGTGGCGCCGTCGATCGTGAAGTGCTTGCCCGCGTAGCTCACGTTGTCGCGCTGCCAGAGCGCCTGGCAGATCTCGATGGTCTCGAGGAACCGGCCGACGCGGCGCTCCCACTCCACGCCGAGGTGCCCGAACTCCTTCCGGCTCGCCGGGTTGTCGCCCACGATGCCGACGCCCAGGATCACCCGGCCCTCGGCCAGGCGATCCACGGTGGCGATCAGGTGCGCCAGCACCACCGGGCGGCGCAGCGCGGGCAGCAGCACGCCGGTGCCGATGCGCACGCGCCGGGTCCGCGCCGCGATGGCGGCCATCAAGGTCAGCGGCTCGTGCCGCGGCTTGGCGGTGATCGAATCGCCGATCCACACCGAGTCGAAGCCCGCGGCCTCCGCGCGCTCGGCCATGGCCAGCAGCGGGCCCGTCTCCGGACGGCCCGACATGATCGCCTCGCGGGTGGGGATGAGGACGCCGAACTCCATCATCGGCCCCGTCCCCCTCTCCCCGCTGGGGAGAGGGCAGGGTGAGGGGCCCTATGCCTCACGCCATACCCCTGCCTGATCCAGCGCCGCGGTCGCCTCGGCGTCCAGCTTGAGCTCGATCCCGCCCACCAGCTCCTTCAGCTGCACCACCGACGTGGCGCTCGCGATCGGCGCGGTGATGCCCGGCCGGTGCGCGAGCCACGAGAGCGACACCTGCGCGGGGGTGGCATTGGCGGCCGCCGCCACCTTCTCGACCGCGGCGAGGACGCGGAAACCGCGCTCGTTCATGTAGGTCTTCTCGACCCCGCCCGCCCGCGCGGTCTTGGGGAGCGGCTCGCCCGAGCGGTACTTGCCCGAGAGGAATCCGCTCGCCAGCGAGGAGTACGGGATCACGCCGACGCTCTGCTCGAGGCAGAGCGGCTCGAGCTCGCGCTCGTACTCGTCGCGGATCACCAGGTTGTACTTGGGCTGCAGGCACTCGTAGCGCGCGTAGCCGTCCCGGTCGCTCACCCACAGCGCCCGGGTCAGGCGCCAGGCCTGATAGTTCGAGCAGCCGAGGTAGCGGACCTTACCCTGGCGGACCAGATCGTCGAAGGCGCGCAGCGTCTCCTCGAGCGGCGTCTCCTTGTCGTCCCAGTGGGCCTGGTAGAGATCGATGTAGTCGGTCTTCAACCGTTGCAGCGAGGCCTCGACCCCTTCCATGATGTGCGTGCGCGAGAGCCCGAAGTCGTTCGGTCCCGATCCCATCGGCCCCATGACCTTGGTGGCGATGAGCACGCTCGCGCGGTGCTTGCGCGCGGCCAGCCAGAGGCCGAGCGCGGTCTCGGACTCGCCGCCCTTGTTGCCGGGCGCCCAGCGGGAGTAGACGTCGGCGGTGTCGATGAAGTTGCCGCCCGCCTCCACGTAGGCGTCCAGCACCGCCTCGGAGGCCTTCTGGTCCGTCGTCCACCCGAACGTGTTGCCGCCCAGGCACAGCGCGGACACCTTGAGCCCGGTTCGCCCCAGCTTGCGCATCAGCATGGTCTATCTCCTATTTCCAGAGTTGGCCGGACGCCAGCCGCGCGCCGTCGGTCATGGATTTGAGCTTGGCCCACACGATCTCGGGCTCGACCAGGGCCTGCGAGCGGGCAAAGGTCGCGAAGCCGCAGTCGCTGCCCGCCATTACCCGCTCGCGCCCCACCACCTCCGCGTAGCGGACGAGGCGCTGCGCGACGAGCTCAGGGTGCTCGATGAAGTTGGTCGTGGTGTCGAGCACGCCCGGGATAATCACCTTGTCGTCGGGCAGCCTGATCTCCCGGAACACGACCCACTCGTGGGCGTGGCGCGGGTTGGCCCCCTCGAAGGAGAGCGCCTGCGGGCGCGCCTTGAGGACGACGGGCAGGATCTCGCGCAGCGGGATGTCGCGGTGATGCGGGCCCTCGTAGTTGCCCCAGCAGAGGTGCAGCCGCATCCGGTCCGGCGGGATGTCGCGGAGCGCGTGGTTCAGCGCCTCCACGTTGCCCGCCGCGAGCTTGACGAATTCCGCATTACTCAGGTCCGGGAACGCCAGGTGGCGGCTCATGGCCAGGTCCGGGCAATCCACCTGCAGCACGAAGCCGGCGCGGTGAATGGCGTCGTACTCCTCCTTCATCACGTCCACCAGCCGGGCCAGGTAGGCCTCGC
>CAMLFJ010000596.1 GCA_946479205.1 uncultured bacterium
ACCCGTCGGTCATCCACCAGTACATGGGAGTGTGAGCGGTGTTCGAGCAGATCCTCGTCCAGACGGTCAACGGGCTCGTCAACGGCATGGTGCTGGCGCTCGTCGCTTCGGGCCTGACCCTGATCTTCGGCATCATGGACGTGGTGAACTTCGCCCACGGCGATCTGGTGATGCTGGGCGGCTTCACCGGAGCGGTCACGGTGGCCCAGACCGGCAACTTCTGGCTCGGGCTCCTGGTGGCGTCGCTCGTCATCGGCGCCTTCGGGGCGCTGCTCCAGATCACCACGCTCCGTCCGCTGATCGGCCGCGATCCCCTCACCACCATCATCGCGACCTTCGGCATCTCCCTCGTGCTCCAGAAGTACGCGCTCTGGCAGTTCGGGCCGACCGCCCAGAACATCCCCCAGCCGATCGCCGGCCGCTTCGAGCTCTTCTACCTGCAGTACCCGTGGTATCGCCTGGGCGCCGCGGTGATGGCGGGCGCCATCATCGGCGCGCTCTACCTCTTCCTCAAGTTCGGCAAGTACGGGATCTGGATCCGCGCGACCACCCAGGACCGCGTGATGGCGGCCGCGATGGGCATCCCGGTGCCCCTGGTCCACACCGGGGTATTCGCAATCGGCGCCGCGATGGCCGCCGCCTCCGGCGTGCTCTTCGCGCCCCTCGCCGCGGTGACCCAGACCATGGGCTTCGACTTCACCCTGCGCGCCTTCATCGTGGTGGTGGTGGGCGGGATGGGCAACCTCGGCGGCTCCATCCTCGCGGCCCTCTTCATCAGCCTGCTCGAGGCCTACGCCTCGCTGGTGGTGAGCCCCTCCCAGGCAGTCATCGTCTCGTTCGTGGCCCTGATCCTCACGCTGCTCTTCCGGCCGACGGGCCTGTTCGTGCCGACTCCGAAATGACGCCCGTGGCCGCCCGGTCGACCCGCGGATTCTGGATCGTCTTCCTCGCGGTAGTTGCCGCGCTCGCGCTCGCCCCCCTCGGGCTCCCCGAGTTCTGGCGCAAGTTCCTCACCGAGATCCTCATCTGGGGACTGCTCGCCATGTCCTCGGACATCCTCATCGGCTACACCGGCATGGTGTCCTTCGGACACTCCGCCTTCTTCGGGCTCGGCCTCTACGGCGCGGCCGCCGCGCTGCTGGTGCTGCGCTCGCCGAACCTCTGGGTCGCCCTCGCGGTGGGGCTGGCCGCCGCCGCGCTGGTCGCGGTGTTCGTGGCCTACTTCGCCACGCGCCTGCGCGACATCTACTTCGCCATCACCACCCTGGTCTTCTCGCAGATCTTCTACGTCATCATCTTCACCTGGACCGAGGTGACCGGCGGTGAGAACGGGCTCTACTTCACCCAGCCGCCGCTCGCGATCCCCGGCATCTTCAGCGTGCGGTTCTCCACCGTGAGCCTGCACTGGTTCGTCCTCGCGGTCGTCGCGCTGTCCTACCTGGTCCTCCGGCGCATCACCCAGTCGCCGTTCGGGATGGTGCTGCAGTCGATCCGGGAGAATGAGCCCAGGACCCGCGCGATCGGGTATCACGTGGAGCGGTACAAGATCGTGGCGGTGCTGCTCTCGGGGCTGTTCGCGGGGCTCTCGGGAACGCTCTACGCGATCCAGCACCGCTTCGCCGCGCCGGACTTCGTCTTCTTCACGGTGTCGGGCGAGGTGGTGATCTACAACGTCATGGGCGGCATGGGCACGCTCGTCGGCCCGGTGGTGGGCGCGGCGTTCTTCCTGCTGCTCCGCGAGGGCCTCTCCCGGTTCTGGGCCGAGTACTACCTGATCCCGCTCGGCATCGCCTTCACCCTGATGGTGATCTTCATGCCCCAGGGCCTCCTGGGCTTCCTGAAGCGGCGGGTGAACCAGTAGGGCTAGGTGGTCCCGGTGCTCCCGAAGCCGCCCGTCCCGCGCTGGCTGGCGTCCAGCTCCCGCACCTCCACCAGCGTCACGCGCGCCACCGGCTGGATCACGAGCTGGGCGATGCGCTCGCCGCGGCCCAGGGTCACCGCGGCCGCGCCGTGGTTGATCAGCAGCACGCCGATCTCCCCGCGGTAGCCGGAGTCGATCAGGCCCGGCGCGTTCAGCACCGTCACCCCGGCGCGTAGCGCCAGCCCCGAGCGCGGCAGCACCAGCCCCGCGTAGCCCTCCGGAATCGCCACGCGCAGGCCGGTCGGCACTAGCGCGCGGCCCCCGGGCGGCAGCGTCATCGGCGCGGCGGCGAGCAGATCGAGCCCCGCGTCGCCGGCCCGGGCGTAGGCGGGCAGGGCGAGCCCGGGATCGTCGCGGGTCACGTCGACACGGACGACGAGGGCGGAGAGCTGGGTCACGAGCGCTTATACCACGAAGCGATTGCGCGCGCTGATCCTGCGGCGTAACCGAAAGCGAAGCGCCGCCTGACAATTTTGGGGCCGGCCGCGACGTCGCCGTGTGTCTCAAGTGATCGATTTACCGTATCTATTCACTGGCCTTCCTTTTGCTATGTCAGCAGAGCGGCAAAGGAGGCCGGATACCGTGCTGCGAGGTCTGGAACTGCCGGGCTTGCTGAGAGTCGCCACACTCGTGTCCGTCGGCCTGTCCCTGC
>CAMLFJ010000597.1 GCA_946479205.1 uncultured bacterium
GACGACGCCTGGGCCATCCAGCGCGAGATCCGGACCGTCACGGCCGCGGCGCCGACCTCGCGGGGCAGCGCCCAGATCGTGTACGGCAACCTGAACTGGGCCACGAGCGTCCAGGGCGTCACCGGGGAGTTCTTCTCGGCCCGCGAGTGGGACGTGGCGGATGGCCGCCTCTTCAGCCAGGAAGAGATCGAGGGCGCGGCCAAGGTGGCGCTCATCGGGCAGACCGTCGCGGGCAATCTCTTCGGAGAGAGCGATCCGCTCGGCCAGGTCATCCGGATCAAGAACGTCCCCTTCGGGGTGATCGGGGTGCTCCAGCGCAAGGGCCAGACCACGTTCGGCCAGGACCAGGACGACACCGTGCTGATCCCGCTCAGCACCGCCAAGCGGAAGGTGCTGGGCAGCAGCCAGGCCAACGCGCGCGCGGTCGGCTCGATCGCGGTCAAGGTGGGGGACGCGCGCGCCATGCCGGACGCCGAGCAGGAGATCCGCAGCCTGCTCCGCCAGCGACACCGCCTGCAGACCTTCCAGGAGGACGACTTCGGGATCCGCAACCTCACCGAGGTGCTCCAGTCGCAGGAGGCCTCCTCGAAGGTGCTCACCTTGCTGCTGGCCGCCATCGCCTCGGTGTCGCTGCTGGTGGGCGGCATCGGCATCATGAACATCATGCTGGTGTCGGTGACGGAGCGCACCCGCGAGATCGGGCTCCGGATGGCGGTGGGCGCCCGCGGGCGCGACATCCTGGTGCAGTTCCTGGTCGAGGCGGTCACCCTGTCGCTCCTCGGCGGCATCCTGGGCATCGCCCTCGGCCTGGGCGGGTCCTACGCCATCGCCTACTTCGCGCAGTGGCGCACGCTGGTGAGCGTCGAGGCGGTGGCGGTGGCGTTCGTCTTCTCGGCCGCGGTCGGGGTGTTTTTCGGCTTCTATCCGGCCCGGCAGGCCTCCCGCCTCAACCCGATCGACGCCCTGCGGTACGAGTGACGGAAGAGAGGTATTAAAACCGCGCCGTGTATGCTAAATTAGCCTCCTGGTCAGGACGTGCGTGGCCGGAAAAGGCGAGGTCAGGGCGTGGCGAGCAAGGGCATCCAAGACCTGGTCGGGCAGGTGATGATCGACAGGGAATTCCTCGCCGAGCTCGTGCGGGAGCCCGCGCGGGTCCTGGCCGCCTTCGAGCTGACCCCGGACGAGCGGGCCGCGATCATGCAGGCCCTCGGCAGCACGTCCAACGTCTCGGACCGGGATCGGGCGCGCGCGCTGCAGAACGTCATGCTCAAGCGCTGGGCGACCTGAATGCGGGTGCCCGCCGGACCGAGCTGAGTGCCAAGCCTCCCCGAGATCGGCTTCCTCCGCCGGGTCCTGTACTTCAAGGACGTCGAAGAGCCGGTCCTGCTCGCCCTCTGGCCCAGCTTCCGGGAGCGCCGCCTCAAGAAGGGTGACGTGCTGTTCCGCGCGGGGGACCCGGGCGAGGAGCTGTTCCTGATCCGGGACGGCAGCATCGTGGTCTCCAAGCCGGTCACCGGCCGGGTGGAGCAGGTGCTCTCGCGGCTCGCCTCCGGCGAGGTCTTCGGCGAGATGAGCGTCTTCGGCGACGAGCGCCGCCGCTCCGCCACCTGCCAGGCCGAGATCGACACCATGCTCTACAGCCTCGACCGCGACAGCCTCAACCGCTTCGTGACCGGCAGCCCGCTCGCCGCCGCCAAGTTCTTCCAGCAGATGGCGCAGGTCGCCTTCCAGCGGCTGCGCGACTCGTCCGATCTGGTGGCCGAAGTCACGCGCTGGGGGCTGGAGGCGACGGGCCTCGACATCGAGCACAAGTAGCAGATCGGGACCTCGATCGTGAGCGAGGTAGGCGACAAGACCGCGGAGGGCAGGCCGAAGCGCACGCGCATCGAGCTGCTGGTCCGCGGGGCGGACGGCGACGGCTTCGAGACGCAGGAGATCTCGAGCGCGGTCGCCTACCTCCACAGCCGGCCCCAGCGCATTCCCGACGCGGACTGGGAGATGGCGCGGCTGCCCTACGCGCGCCAGGGCGTCGTCACCTACGCGCTCAAGAACCGCCGCACCGAGCAGATCATCCAGATCACCGAGACCGAGAAGTTCCTGTGGGGGCAGATGGACGGCCGCGCCTCGCTCCAGGAGATCGCGACCGCCTACCTGCTCAACTACGGCTCCTTCGATTTCGAGATCATCCCGACCCTGATCGTCAAGCTGCTGCGGGCCGACCTGCTGACCATGCGGCCGGTCTCGCGCCTGCGCGCGGTGCTGGCCCGCAACCGGCGCAACCCGGCGGCCCGGGCGATGGAAGGCA
Source organism: uncultured bacterium (assembly GCA_946479205.1). The sequence goes on from CAMLFJ010000597.1 coordinate 2,306, forward strand.
CGCTCCACGCGCTCGAGCGCCTGACCGTGACGAGCCGGCGCTCGCACCAGTTCTTCGAGCGCATGTACCGGTACGGCGGCTTCCTGCTCTTCACCCCGTGGGCCATCGCCGCGCTCGTGCTCATGATCGGTCTCGGGATCCACAGCGGGATCAAGATCTGGAACAACCTGGGCGAGGTGACCCACGCGCTCGCGAGCCACCCCATCGTGGCCATCCTGCTCGTGAAGCTCGTGTTCTGGCTCACCGTGATCAACCACCAGATCA
>CAMLFJ010000598.1 GCA_946479205.1 uncultured bacterium
CGAGCTGGTGGAGGAGACGGGATTGCTCGTTGGCTGCGACGCCGACGGCCGGCCGGTGGAGACGCGGGACCCCGCGGTGCGCGACCGGGTGGAGCGCCTCCGCCACGCCCTGGTCGGCGAGGAGGCGCCCTTTCCCGCGCTGCTCGCCCGCGAGGGCTGGCACCTCGACCTGGCGCCCTTCCGGTACCTCTCGCACTTCATCACGCCGCCCTCGAGCCCGATCCGGTTCACCGCGCGCTTCTTCCTGGCCCCGGTGCCCGCCGGCCAGGAGCCCCGCCTGCTGGGCGGTGAAGCCTCGGAGGGCTTCTGGATCGATCCCGCCGAGGGCCACCGCCGCTTCCTCGCCGGGGCGATGCCGATGGCCGAGCCGGCCGACTCCGGGCTCGCCTACATCGCCGGGTTCGACACTCTGGACGAGGTGTGGGCGGCTCACACCGACGGGCGTCACAAGTTCCACGGCATCAACGACCGCATCGAAGCGGCCGGCTTCCGCATTCCCCGCGGCAAGCGCGTCGGCCAGAGCTGAGGGCGGGCGGGGATGGACAACGCGGCGACCCTCTTCGTGGACGCGCCGGTCGAGGAGGGCCACGGCGCGCGCCCCGCGCTCCTCACCCCGTCCGGCCCGATCACCTACGCCGAGCTCCAGCGCTTGACCGATCGCGCCGCCCACGCGCTGCGGTCGCGCGGGGTGGAGCCCGAGCAGCGCGTGGCCGTGCTCCTCTCCGACGGCCCCGCGTGGGCCGCGACCTTCTTCGCCGCGCTGAAGCTGGGCGCGGTGGCGGTCCCGCTGAACACGCGGCTCGACGCGGCCCAGCTCCGGACCGTCCTGGCCGATTGCCGGCCGAAGGCGGTGGTGACCGATCCCGCGGTGCTGGCCGCGGCGGGCGTGGAGGCGGCTACGCTCGGCCCCCGCGCGATTGACTTCGACACCCTCGTGGCCGGCGCGCCCGCCGCGCCGCTGGCGCCCGAGCCGGTGGGCGGCGACGCGATGGCGTTCTGGCTCTACACCTCGGGCACGACCGGCTCGCCGAAGGCGGCGGTGCACTGCCACCGCACGCTGCCCGCCTGCCACCACTACCTGGACGTCCTGGGCGTGACCGCCGCGGACCGGATCTTCGCCACGTCGAAGCTCTTCTTCGCCTACGCCCTCGGCAACGCGCTCCTGATCCCGCTCCGCGCCCGCGCGACGACCTATCTGCATCCGGGCTGGCCGGATCCGGCCGCGATCGCCGCCGTGATGCGCGAGGTTCGCCCGACGCTCTTCTTCTCGGTGCCGACGGTCTACGCCCGTCTGCTCCAGGCCGATCTGCCCGCCGAGACCTTCGGCTCGGCGCGCCTCTGCGTCTCGGCCGGCGAGCGGCTGCCTCCCGAGATCTACGCCGCCTGGCGCGAACGCTTCGGGGTGGAGATCCTCGAGGGCATCGGCGCCACCGAGACCATCTTCATGGTGCTCGCCAACCGGCCCGGCCGGAGCCGCGCCGGATCGTCGGGCGAGCCGGTGCCGGGTACGGAGGCCAGGATCCTGGACGCGGAGGGCCGGCCGGTGCCGGAGGGCGAGGAAGGGGTCCTCTGGGTCCGCACGCCCTCGCAGGCCGCGGGCTACTGGCAGCGGCTCGATCACTCGCGCCGGACCTTCGTGGGCGATTGGTTCCGGACGGGCGACGTCTATCGCCGCGAGGCAGACGGCGGCCATGTCCACTGCGGCCGCGAGGACGATTTCTTCAAGGTGGCCGGGCAGTGGGTGGCCCCGGCCGCGATCGAATCGGTCCTGCTCCGGCACCCGGGTGTCCTCGACGGCGGCGTCGTCGGGGCCGAGGCGGGGGGCGGCCTCATCAAGCCCTTCGTGTTCGTGGTGCCCCGCGATCCGGCCGCGGAGCCGGAGGAGCTGCGGGCGGAGGTGCGGCGGTTCCTGGAGGGCGCTCTGCCCCCCCACCAGCGGCCGCGGGAGATCCGGGTCCTGAGCGAGCTGCCGCGCACCGCGACCGGAAAGCTCCAGCGCTTCCGCCTGCGGGAGCTGGTCCGCGATGCGGTCGCCGATGGTCGCTAGCACGCTCACCGTGAAGGTGCGCTGGAGCGAGGCCGATCCGGCCGGGATCGTGTTCTACCCGCGCTTCTTCGAGTGGTTCGACCTGGGCACCGAGGCGCTGTTCGAGTCCGTCGGGATGCCCTGGCGGGAGCTCTTTCCCGCGGAGCGGATCGTGGGGGTGCCCATCGTGGAGACGGGCGCGCGCTTCGCCTCTCCGGTACGCTACGGCGACGAGGTGCGGATCCAGACCACCGTGAGCGAGGTGCGCGAGAAGACGTTCCGGGTCGAGCACGAGGTGTCCGTCGGGGGCCGGCGCTGCGCCACCGGCTTCGAGGTGCGAGCCTGGGTGGCGCAGCCCGAGAGCCCCGGCGGCGCGCTCGCGGCGCGCCCGATCCCGGCGCGGGTCGCAGCCCGCCTCAAGGGAGAGTCAAATCCATGACGCCCAAGATCATGGTCGAGACGAATGTCCGCAAACTGGGGGAGTGCGGGGGGGATTTATGGGCCCCCGCATGTGGAGAGCCGGGAGAACTAGACGGTTGTGC
>CAMLFJ010000599.1 GCA_946479205.1 uncultured bacterium
CCGGGAGCGCCTCGCCGCGCGGCTGCGCGGGCTCGGCTACACCGTGAAGCTGGCCGGCGGCTGAGCCGCTACTCGACTTCCTTCAGGCGCAGGACTTCCGGGCGCCCGTCCATGAACTCGCCCATCTTCCGGCCCAGCGCCTTGAAGTAGTCGCTCGCGCGGTGGGCCTCTACCGCCGCCTGGTCCGCGTAGCGCTCCATGAATACATAGGTCTGGGGCGCCTCCCCGTGATGCAACGCGTAGAGCCGGCACCCCGGCTCATTGGCGTTGACCTTGGCCACCAGCTCCTTGGCCACGGCCTCGAACTGCGCCTCCATTCCGGGCTTCACCTTGATCGTCGCGACGACACCGAGCATCTGAGCCTCCGGGCGGTGTGCCCATACCGAACACTCCCGCTGTTGATGAGATGACAACCTCCGGCATGATACGCCGAATTTTGTTGGTTTCCGGGCCCCAGCGGCCCACGTCGATAGCGACCGAATACATATATTTCAGCAGGTTAGAGTGAGTGTCACCTGTGGAACGCGTCTTGCTCTAGGGGCTTGCATGAGAAATCGAGATCGCGTACACGGCCCCCGGGAGAGCGCAGCCAGGCAGCACGTCACCGATCCCCACCCCCCTGAGGTCCGCCGGAAGCGCGGCCGCCCGAAGGGTAGCACTGGCATCAGCCGGCGCCATCCGGACTCGGTGCTGGCCGCCGAGATCGCCAAGTCGCCGCTCGCGACCGTCTACGCGAGCCATGACGGCGAGCTCTTCCACGCCGTCTGCAAGCAGCCGCTCGAGTTCCAGGGCCGCCGCGCCCAGCTCGAGCTCGATTTCTACTGCCTGCGCTGCATGGAGCACGTCGCGCTCCCTCAGTTCGCGCTGAGCCGCATCCGCTTCGACCTGCCCCGGCCGGCCGACGTCGACCTTCCGGAGTGGGCCACGAGCATCGTCGCCTACCAGTAAGCTCGTTCTTCTCTCCCGACTTCGCTGAAGGGCCCGGCTGACCGGGCCCTTTCCCGTTCCTTCCCCGCCATGGGATCATAGCCGCCTCGGAGGCGGCGTTGAAGATCGAAACGGTCGAGGATCCCGCCGACCCGCGCATCGCCTCGTTCCGCGACGCGCGTGACGGCGAATTGCGGCGGCGCGAGGGCCTGTTCCTGGCCGAGGGCCGTCTCCTGGTCCGCCGCCTGCTCGAGACCTTGCGCTTTCCCGTCCAGTCGCTGCTGGTGACGCCGCCCGCGCTCGACGATCTCCGCGATCTGCTCGCCCACGACGACTCGCTCCCCGTTCACGTGGCATCCGCCGAGACGATCCGCGCCATCGTCGGCTTCAAGTTCCATCGCGGCTGCCTGGCCCTGGGCGTGCGGGGCGAGCCGATCCCGCCCGGGACGCTCATGGAGCCCGCGGGCCCGCGGACGTTGCTGGCACTCGAAGGTGTGACCGATCCCGACAACGTCGGGGCGGTGTTCCGGAACGCGGCGGCCTTCGGGGTGGCCGGCGTGCTGCTCTCGAGCCACTGCGCGGACCCGCTCTATCGCAAGGCGATCCGCGTCTCCATGGGGGCCACCCTCTCGCTGCCGTTCGCGCAGGTCCCGGACTGGCCGTCGACGCTCGTGGCCCTGCGCCACGCCGGGTACCGGCTGGTCGCGCTCTGCCCCGGGGCGGAAGCGGAGGACATCGTCCAGGTCGCGGCCCAGGTCCCGCGCCGGCCGCGGCTCGCGCTCCTGCTGGGCGCCGAGGGCGCGGGCCTCAGCGGCGCCACGCGGGCCGCCGCGGATGTCGAGGTGCGCATCCCGATGGCCGCCGGGGTGGACTCGCTCAACGTCGCGGCGGCCTGCGGCATCGCGCTGCACCGGCTCGCATGATCGCCATCGGCACGTCCGGCTACAACTACCCGGCGTGGCGCGGCACCTTCTACCCGGAGAAGTTCCCGACCGGCAAGATGCTCCCGTACTATGCCGAGCGGTTCTCGACGGTGGAGGTCAACTACACCTTCTACCGGATGCCCAACGCCAAGACCATCGCGGGTTGGGTCGCGGAGACGCCCGCGAGCTTCTCCTTCACGCTGAAGGCGCCGCAGCGCATCACCCACTTCGCGCGGCTGCGCGACATCGGCGATCCGCTGCGCTACTTCCTCGACACCGCGGCCGGCCTCGGACCGAAGCTCGGCCCGGTGCTCTTCCAGCTCCCGCCCAACTTCAAGAAGGACCTGGTCCGGCTGGGCGGCCTGCTCGATCAGCTCCCCGCGGGCCTGCGCTGCGCGCTGGAGTTCCGCCACGAGAGCTGGTTCGCGGACGACGTGTACGAGCGGCTCCGGGCCGCCAACGCCGCGCTCTGCGTGGCCGACACCGAGGAGGACACCACCCCGGTCGAGGCGACCGCGGACTGGGGCTACCTGCGCCTGCGCGACCAGGGCTACACCGCCGCCGATCTCGAGGGGTGGGGCCGGCGGATCCAGGAGCTAGGCGCGCGGTGGCGCGATACCTACGTCTACTTCAAGCACGAGGAGGCCGGGACCGGCCCCGCGTTCGCCCGCCAGCTCCGGGAGCTGCTCGACCGCTGACGCGACCGC
>CAMLFJ010000600.1 GCA_946479205.1 uncultured bacterium
TCGTTCGCGGCCACCCAGGCGGTCACCTGTCTGGTGGCGGGCGCGATGACGATCGTGATGGGGCTCGCCACCAATTACCCGCTGGCGATCGCCTCCGGCATGGGGATCAACGCGGTCGTCGCCTTCCAGCTCGTGGCCGCGCTCAAGCTGCCGTGGACGGCCGCGATGGGGGTCGTGCTGCTGGAGGGGCTCGCGATCACGGTGCTGGTGCTCACCGGGTTTCGCGAGGCGATCATGCACGCGATCCCGGTGTCGCTGAAGCGCGCCATCGGCGTGGGCATCGGCCTGTTCATCCTCTTCATCGGGCTGGGCGCGGCCGGCATCGTGAAGCCGGGCCCGCCGGGCGTGCCGGTCACCCTGGGCGATCTGACCGCCGCCCCGGTCGCGGTGGCGCTCTTCGGGCTGCTGCTGACCGTGTGGCTGACCGCGAGACGATCCAGCGGGGCGCTCCTCGTCGGTATCCTCGTGAGCACCGGCCTCGCCATCGCGGTGAACGCGGGCACCGGCGGCCGCGCCTTCCCGATTCCCGGGCAGGCGGTGTGGCCGGCCGCCCTCGTCGCGATGCCCGACTTCTCGAGCCTGGGCGCCGGCTTCGACTTCTCGGTCTTCGTCCGGCTCGGGCTCATCACCGCGCTGGTCACGATCTTCTCGCTGATGCTCTCGGACTTCTTCGACACCATGGGCACCGTGATCGGGATCGGCGGCGAGGCGGGTTGGCTCACGCCCGACGGCCGCCTGCCGCGCCTCAATCGCGTCCTGCTGGTGGACTCGCTGGCCGCGGTGGCGGGTGGCGCCGCGGGCGCCTCCTCCGCCACCACCTACATCGAGTCGGCGGCGGGCGTCGCGGCGGGCGCCCGCACCGGGCTCGCCTCGGTGGTGACCGGCGCCTGCTTCCTGCTCGCGCTGTTCTTCGCGCCGCTCGCCGGGGTGGTGCCGGCCCAGGCGACCGCGCCGGCCCTCATCGTGGTCGGCTACCTGATGAGCCGCGTGGTGCGCGAGATCCCCTTCGACGATTTCGAGGAGGGGTTCCCGGCCCTGCTGACCCTGACCATGATGGCGTTCACCTACTCGATCACCAACGGCATCGGGGCCGGGTTCGTCAGCTACTGCTTCATCAAGCTCGTGCGCGGCCGCGGGCGCGCGGTGGCGCCGATGATGTACGCGGTCGCGCTCGCCTTCGTGATCTACTTCGCCCTGCCCCTGATCCAGCGCCGGCTCCTCGGCTGAGGCCGGCCGGCCCGCCCGGCGGGCTGTGGTAGGCTAAGGCCTTGACCGCGTTCACCAAAGGGTCTTCCAGGAGGTCGTGGCAGTGATCAGCGTGATGCGTGAATATGCCAGGAGCCTGAAGATCGTGCTCCTGATCGTGGTGGTGGTCTTCATCCTGACCTCGGGCGTGCTCTTCTACTGGGGCAGCGGGCCCTCGGGCGGGGCCCGGGCCAACACGGTGGCGGTGGTCAACGGCGAGGAGATCCCGTTCGAGCGGTTCCGGCGCGCTCAGTCCAACATGATCGCGGCCTACGAGCGGATGTCGCGCCAGCGTCTCACCCCCGAGCTCGCGGAGCGGCTCGGCCTCTCGCAGCAGGTGGTCAACGAGCTCGTCACCGAGGCGGTGGTGATCCAGGGCGCGGGCAAGGAGGGCGTGCTCGTGAGCGACGACGAGCTCCGCACGACAATCCAGCAGATCCGCGAGTTCCAGGAGGCCGGACGGTTCTCCCGCGAGGAGTACCTCAAGGTGCTGAAGCAGCTCCGGCTCGATCCGGGCGAGTTCGAGACCGAGGTCCGCCGCCAGCTCGTGCGCCGCAAGATGGAGACGCTGATCAAGCAGGGCGTGAAGGTGTCCGACGAGGAGGTCCAGCAGGCCTACCGCCAGCGGCACGAGCGCGTGCGCGCCGCGTGGGCCTATGCGGACGTGAAGCCGGTGATGGCCGCGGTGCAGGTGGCCGACGCGGACCTCGAGCCCTACGTCAAGGCGCACCAGGCGCAGTTCAGCCAGCCCGAGAAGCGGAAGCTGCAGTACGTGATGGTGAATCCCAAGAAGCTCGCGATCGCCGTCTCGGACGCGGAGGCGGAGGCCTTCTACAAGGAGCACGCCGCCGAGTTCGAGGAGCCGAAGCGCCTGCGGGTGGCCCACGTGCTCGTGCGGGTGCCGCCGGTGGGCGGCAGCGACGCCGAGAACGCCGCGAAGGCGAAGGTGGAGGACGTGATCAAGCGCGCGAAAGGCGGCGAGGACTTCGCCAAGCTCGCGCGCGAGCTCTCCGAGGACAAGGCCAGCGCGGTCCAGGGCGGCGACCTGGGCTTCGTGGGGCCGGGGGAGCTGGTGGCGCCCTTCGAGCAGGCCGCCTTCGCGCTGAAGAAGGGGGAGATCTCGGAGCCCGTTCGCACCCCCTTCGGCTATCACGCGATCCGGGTGATCGACGTCAAGGAGGGCGGCAAGACTCCCCTCAAGGAGGTCGCCCCCAAGATCAAGGAGACGCTCGGCGCGCAGAAGAGCGAGCAGGCCGCCCAGGCGCGGGCCGACGAAGTCCGGGCGATCCTGCTCTCCGCCAAGGAC
>CAMLFJ010000601.1 GCA_946479205.1 uncultured bacterium
GATCCGCGGTTCACGCAGGTCGTGGGCGACCGGGTCGAGTTCGAGCGGATCGCCACCGGGTGCCTCTTCACGGAAGGACCGTTGTGGCATCCGGCCGGCCGGTATCTGCTCTGGAGCGACATGCCGGGCGATCACCTGCGCCGGTGGTCGGCCACCGACGGCGTCACCACGTTTCGCAAGCCGTGCAACAAGTCCAACGGGCTCACGTGGGACCGCGAGGGCCGGCTCGTGGCGTGCGAGCACGCGTCGAGCCAGATCTCGCGCACCGAGCCCAGTGGCGGGATCGTCCCGCTCGCCACCCACTTCCAGGGCAAGCAGCTCAATAGCCCCAACGACGTGGTCTGCTCGGCGGACGGCGGGATCTACTTCAGCGATCCGCCGTACGGCCGCGCCGAGTTCTACGGCGTGCCGCGCGCGCAGGAGCTGGCCTTTCAGGGTCTCTTCCGCGTGGGTGCGGACCCGAAGAGCCCGGTGCTGCTCGCGGATGATTTCGACCGGCCCAACGGGCTCTGCTTCTCCCTCGACGGCCGCCGGCTCTTCGTCAACGACACCGCCCGCCAGCACATCCGCGTCTTCGACGTGAAGGGAGACGGCGGGCTCTCCGGCGGCGCGGTGTGGGCGGAGACCACCGGGGAGGGCAAGGGCGCGCCCGACGGGATGAAGCTCGACTCGAAGGGCCACGTGTACTGCACCGGCCCCGGTGGTATCCACGTGTTCAGCCCCGAGGCGGTCTGCCTGGGCGTGATCCACGTGCCCGAGTACGTCGCGAACTTCGCCTGGGGCGACGCGGACTACCGGAGCCTCTACATCACCGCGTCCACCTCCGTGTACCGCATCCGGGTCGCCACGCCCGGTCTGCCTGCGCTCTAGTCATGCCTTCGCGCATCTTCTTGAAGAACGCGACGCTCATCGACGGCACCGGCGCGCCCGCCCGCGCCGGCAGCCTCGTGATCGAGGGCGAGACGATCGTGCACGCGGGGCCGCTCTCGGCCGCCGACGCGCCCTCCGGCCTCGACACGCAGGTGGTGGACGTGGCCGGCCGCACCGTGATCCCCGGGCTCATCGAGGCCCACATCCATCTCTCGTACAACAACGTGAAGGTGATCGCGGACCTCGACCTGAACTGCCCGCCCGAGTACTCCACCCTGGTCTCGGCCCGGAACGCGGAGCTCGCGCTCTCCCATGGCTACACCGCCGCGCGCTCCGCCGGCTCGGTGCACGGGGTGGACGTGGCGCTCAAGCGCGCGATCAACGAGGGCCTCTACCCGGGCCCGCGCCTGCTCGCGGCGAGCCGCGACATCGTGGCCACCGGCGGCATGTCGGACTGGAACCCGTCCTACCTCAAGCTCGGCATGGACGGCCTCGCTCTGATCGCGGACGGGGCCGATCAGATCCGGACTGCGGTGCGCCGCTCGATCAAGGACGGGGCCGACGTGATCAAGTGCTACGTGGGGGGCGACGCGCTGCTGCCCCACACTCCCATCGCGGACTGCACCTACACCCTCGACGAGGTTCGCGGGCTGGTCGAGGAGACCCACATGCGCGGGCGCATGGCCGCGGCCCACGTGCGCGGGGCCCGCTCGAGCCGCGTGGCCGCCGAGGCCGGCGTGGATTCGATCGAGCACGCCACCTACGCGGACGACGAGACGCTGCGCCTGATCGCCGACCGGGGCCTGACCCTGGTCCCCGGGCTGCGCTACCTCTACTCGATCATCGAGAACGGGCCACGCTTCGGGATCACCGAGGCGATCGTCGGCCCCTCCGGGCTGCGCGACGAGATCAAGCAGGCCGCCGACACGTACCGGCGGGCCCGGGACCTGGGCATCCGCATGTGCCCGGGCGGCGACTTCGGCTTCGCGTGGAACCCGCACGGCGAGTACGCGAAGGACATCCAGGTCTTCGTGGACGTGATCGGCTTCACCCCGCTCGAGGCCATCACGTGCGCCACCCGGTCCGGCGCCGAGCTGATGCGGATGGAGGACCGGATCGGCACGCTCGAGCCCGGCAAGCTGGCCGACCTCGTGGTGGTCGGCGGCGATCCCCTGAAGGACATCGCGGTGCTGCAGGACCGGAGCCGCCTGTCGGTGATGAAGGGCGGCCGGTTCGTGACGAGCAATCTCTCGTAGCCAAAGGAGGCTTCCCATGATGCTTCGCACAGTCACGATGCTGGTGGCCCTGGTGCTGGCGATGCCGCTGGCCGCCAGCGCCCAGAAGCCGATCAAGGTCGGCGTGCCCCTGCCCCTCTCGGGCCCGCCCGCGCTGTTCGGGGAGCCCGCGTCCAAGGGCGCCATGATGTACGTCGAGGAGCTGAACGCAAAGGGCGGCGTGCTCGGCCGCAAGATCGAGCTCGTCATCCGCGACTCCAAGGCGGATGCCAACGAAGCGGTGCGGGTCGCCCGCGAGATGATCCTGAAGGACAACGTGGACTTCCTGATGGGCACGCTGACCTCCGCGGAAGGCCCGGCGGTCTCGGTGGTGGCCAAGGAGAACAAGGTCGTCTTCATCGCGCCGATCCCGAAGACCGATCAGCTCACCGCCGCCGACAAGCT
>CAMLFJ010000602.1 GCA_946479205.1 uncultured bacterium
TCAACGCGGAGAAGGCGCGCTACGACAAGGTCCTGTCCCACAATGAAATCCGGCTCCTCATCTCGGCGCTCGGCACCGGGATCGGTCCCGAGGAGTTCGACGTCAGCAAGCTGCGCTACCACAAGGTGATCCTGATGACGGACGCCGACGTGGACGGCGCCCACATCCGCACCCTGCTGCTGACGTTCTTCTTCCGGCACATGGTGCAGGTGATCGAGGCCGGCCACCTGTTCATCGCGCAGCCGCCACTCTTCAAGGTGAAGAAGGGGCGCGCGGAGAAGTACCTGATGAGCGAGCGGGAGATGGAGGAGTTCCTGCTCGAGCAGTGGGTGGAGAAGGCGAGCGTCAAGGTCCCGGGCAAGGCGGCCCCCCTCCGGGGCGAGGCCCTGATGGAGTCGCTCAAGCGCGTGCTCGAGTTCCGCGCCCTGTTCTCGAAGCTGGTCCGCCGGGGCGTCCCGGGCGCGATCCTCGACGGCCTGCTGCGGAAGAAATTCCGGGCGACCAAGCGGGGCGTGGGCGACGCGGAGATCGCGACCGCGGTGAGCGAGGTGGCCGCGGAGCTGCCGGATTGGACGGTCCGCCTCGGAGGCGCCGACAACGGCGACGCGACCACGGTGGAGATCACCGGCCCGCATCCCGCGCAGTTCAGCGTCGACGTGCTCAAGTCCCCGGACTACACGCAGCTCTTCGAGCTGCACGCCGAGATCGCGGGCCTGCACAAGGGGCCGTGCACGATCGTGGACGCGGCCGAGAAGGAGATCGAGACCAAGAGCCTCGACGGCCTGATGCGGACGATCCTCGCGCAGGCCAAGGACGGGGCCACGATGCAGCGCTACAAGGGGCTCGGTGAGATGAACCCCGAGCAGCTCTGGGAGACGACCATGAACCCGGAGACCCGCACCCTGCTGCGCGTGACGATGGAGGATGCGGTCGGTGCCGATGAGATGTTCACGGTGCTGATGGGCGACGCGGTGGAGCCGCGCCGCGAGTTCATCGAGAAGAACGCCCTCGACGTCGTCAACCTCGACATCTAGGAGACGCGGACCCGGTCCATGAGCCCCGAGCGACAGACGCCCGTTCCGATCGAAGAGGAGATGCGGAAGTCGTATCTCGACTACGCCATGTCCGTCATCGTCGGCCGCGCGCTGCCCGACATCCGCGACGGGCTGAAGCCGGTGCACCGGCGCGTGCTCTTCGCGATGCACGAGCTCGGGCTGAACTGGAACCGCGCCTACAAGAAGTCGGCGCGCGTGGTCGGCGAGGTGCTGGGCAAGTACCATCCGCACGGCGACGCGCCGGTCTACGAGGCCCTGGTCCGCATGGTCCAGGAGTTCTCCCTGCGCTACCCGCTGGTGGACGGGCAGGGCAACTTCGGCTCGATCGACGGCGACCCGCCCGCCGCGATGCGCTACACCGAGACGCGCCTGGCCAAGATCGCGCACGAGCTGCTCGCCGACATCGACAAGGAGACGGTGGACTTCACGCCGAACTTCGACGAGTCGCTCCAGGAGCCGGTGGTCCTCCCCACCAAGGTGCCGAACCTGCTCGTGAACGGCTCCTCCGGCATCGCGGTCGGCATGGCCACGAACATCCCGCCCCACAACCTGAGCGAGGTGGTGGACGGGCTCATCAAGGTGATCGAGAATCCCGAGGTCACCATCGACGAGCTGATGACGGTGATCCCGGGCCCCGACTTCCCGACCCGCGGCTACATCTACGGGCGCGGCGGCATCCGCGAGGCCTACACCACCGGGCGCGGGATCATCACGCTGCGGGCCAAGGCCCACGTGGAGAAGATGCGGGGCGGCCGCGAGGCGATCATCGTCACCGAGCTGCCCTACCAGGTGAACAAGGCGTCGCTGATGGAGAAGATCGGCGAGCTCGTGCGCGACAAGAAGATCGAGGGCATCAGCGAGCGCCGCGACGAGTCGAGCCGCGAGGGCATCCGGGTGGTGCTGGAGCTGGGCCGCGGCGAGATGCCGCAGATCGTGATCAACCAGCTCTACAAGCACACCCAGATGCAGACCACCTTCGGGGTCATCATGCTGGCGCTGGTGAGCCGGCGGCCGCAGGTGGTCAACCTGAAGCAGATGCTCCAGGAGTTCGTCGCGTTCCGCCGCGAGGTCGTCACCCGCCGGACGAAGTACGACCTGGCGCGCGCGGAAGAGCGGGCCCACATCCTCGAGGGCCTGCGCAAGGCGGTCGATCAGATCGATCTGGTCATCCGGATCATCCGCCAGGCGGAGAGCCCGGACGCGGCCAAGGACGCGTTGATGCGGCAGCTGGAGCTGTCGGAGATCCAGGCCAAGGCCATCCTCGACATGCGGCTGCAGCGCCTCACCCAGCTCGAGCGCCACAAGATCGTCGAGGAGCACGAGCAGACCCTGGCCCTCATCGAGGACCTCAAGGGGATCCTCGCCTCCGAGCAGCGACTGCTCGGCATCATCAAGGACGAGCTCGCCGCGCTCAAGCAGGAGTTCGGCGACGCGCGCCGCACCGAGATCCTCGCCGAGACCGCCGACCTGACCATCGAGGACCTGCTCGCCG
>CAMLFJ010000603.1 GCA_946479205.1 uncultured bacterium
CCCTCGCCTGGCTCGCTGGCTACACCGCGCTCTTCCTGGCGATCGCGATCCGCGCCTACCGCCGCGAAGAATCCCGCAAGTTCGGCTAATCCAGGGTCAGGTCTTACATTCCGACATTTCCGTGCGGCCCGCTTTCGCGCGACACATAAAAATGTCGGAATGTAAGACCTGACCCCAATCTACAGCGCGGCTTTCTTGGCGCGGAGGGTGTCGATCTCGGCGGCGGTGTAGCCGAGGGAGGCGAGGACCGTGTCGGTGTGCTCGCCGCGGAGCGGGGCCGCGGTGCGGACGCCCGGGGACATGCGCGAGAAGTGGAGCGGGGTGCCGACGACCGGGATCTCGCCGAGCTTGGGATGCGTCACGCGCTGCACGATGCCGCGCTCGGCGGTCTGCGGATCGTTCATCACCTGGTCCACCGTGTTCACCGGGGTGGCGGGGACGTCGGCCTCCTCCAGGCGCTTGAGCAACGGCTCGCGGTCGAGCGCGCCGATGGTCTTCTCGAGGATGCCCTCGAGCTCCGCGCGATTGGCGACGCGCCCCTGGTTCTTCTCGAAGCGCGGATCCGCGGCGAGGTCGGTCAGGCCCAGCGCCTTGGCGAGCTTCTGCCAGAAGCGATCGTTGGCGGCCGCGATGAAGATCCACTGCCCGTCGCCGCACTTGAAGTTGCGATAGGGCGAGAGCGACGGGTGCCCCGAGCCGAGCGCCCGCGGTAGCGCGCCGGTCAGCAGGTACCCCTCGGCGTGGAAGGCGAGCAGGCTCACCGCGGTCTCGAGCAGCGAGCCGTCGACCCGCTGGCCGAGGCCGGTCTTCTCGCGCTGGATGATCGCGTTGGAGACGCCGAGCGCGCAGAGGATGCCGGTGGTGAGATCGAGGAACGACACGCCCGCCCGCACCGGCTGGCCGCCCGGCTCGCCGGTGATGGACATGATCCCGCTGAAGGCCTGCATCAGCGCCTCGTAGCCGGGGCTGTCCTTGCGCGGGCCGGTGCGTCCGAACGCGGAGACCGAGCAGTAGATGAGCCGCGGGTTGATCCGCTCCAGCACGTCGTAACCCAGGCCGAACGACTCCATGGTCCCGGTGCGGAAGTTCTCGATGACCACGTCCGCGTCCTTCACGAGCCGCTTGACCACCTCCACCGCCTCCGGCGTCTTCAGATCGAGCGCGATACCGCGCTTGTTCCGGTTGAAGAGCAGGTACGCGGCGGCCTCGCCGTCCTTGTGGGGCGGCCAGGTGCGCGACTCGTCGCCGGGCCCGGTGTCCTCCACCTTGATGACGTCGGCGCCGAGATCGGCGAGGAGCGCGCCGCACCAGGGCCCGGCGATGACGCGGGAGAGATCGATCACACGGATGCCGTCGAGCGAGAGGGCGGGCTTGGTCATGGCGCGTACTATACCGCCGTTGCCGGTGTATATTCACCCCTCGGCCAATCCATCGTCAGGGGGTCGCCCATGGAGCTCTACGACGTGATGCGCACCACGTTCTCGGCCCGCGAGTTCACCACCGACCCGCTGCCCGACGAGACCCTCTTCAAGATCCTGGACCGCGCGCGCTTCGCCCCCAGCGGGGGCAACCGCCAGGGCTGGCGCGTGATCGTGGTGCGCGACCCGAAGACGCGCGAGGGCCTCGCCGCCGCGACCGTCCCCGCGGCCAAGCGCTACGCCGCGCAGGTGGCGGTGGGCGAGAGCCCGTGGAACACCATCGAGCCCACGAAGGTGGACGCGGCGACCATCGAGCGCACTCCCGCGCCGCCGCGATTGATCGAGCCGGTCCTGAAGGCTCCGGTGGTCCTAGTGATCTGCGTGGACCTGAAGGTCGTGGCCTCGATGGACTCGGAGCTCGAGCGCGTCGGCGTGATCAGCGGGGCCTCGATCTATCCCTTCGCGTGGAACGTCCTGCTCGCCGCGCGCCACGAGGGCTTCGCCGGGACCATCACCACGCTGGCCGCCGCCCAGGAGCCCGCGCTCCAGAGGCTGCTCGGCCTGCCGTCCCACGTGGCGGTCGCGGCGGTGATGCCGCTCGGCCGGCCGGTGAAGGCCATCACCAAGCTCACCCGCAAGCCGGTCGGCGAGTTCGCGATGCTCGAGCGCTGGGGCGGCGCCCCGCTCGGTCCCGGCCGCCCGGCCTGAGCCGCGCCGCGGCCGGCGCTAGGCCCCGTCGCCCTCGCCCTGGCGGAGCAGCTCCAGGATCCGCTCCCCGGTGATCTCGCCCGGGATCAGCACGTGGTCGGCGCCTGCGCGCAGCAGGTCCTCCATGTCGGTCCGCTCCTCGCCGGTCATCACGATGACCGCGCGCGGCGCGAGGCGGCGCAGGTTGCCCATCAGGCGGCGCGTGCTGATGCCCTTGAGGAACGTGTCCGAGATGGTCGTGACCACGATGCGCGCCTCCTCGATACCCAGGTGCTCGAGGGCGTCGGGATTGGCGAGGTCGCCGTACTCCCACCGGAACCCGCGCGCCAGGACCGCGTGGGCGCGGTTGGCGTCGTAGTCGACCAGCGTGATGCGGTCCTTGAGGTGCGGCGCCTGCGCCTCCACCAGGTCC
>CAMLFJ010000604.1 GCA_946479205.1 uncultured bacterium
GGTCGAAGAAGCCGAGGGTCACCCCCGAGAACGCCCCGATCCCGGTCAGCGACGCCCCGGAGAGGTCGAAGCGCTTGGCGGCCGCGGTCAGGGCCTCCACCGGGTCGTCGCCCCGGTCGCAGACCAGCACGAAGGTGCGCCGACCCTCGACGTCATCGAGCTGCTGGATCCTCATCGCCCGCTCCTCTCGAGGGGCTCTCAGGCCCGCTCGGCCACCGCCACGTCCTTGTCGCGCTTTCGCAAGCCCACCAGGCAGCCCACCATCACCCCGGTCATCACGGTGAGCAGCCCGAGCTCGATCATCGCGTACCGGAACACCGCCTCGCCCTCCGCCATCAGCTTGCCGAACTCCGCGGTGAGCACCAGGATGCGCCGCACCGCGGCGATCATGGCCACCAGCACGAACGGCTCCGGCACCAGCACGTGCTCGCGGAACGATACCTGCACCGTGTAGAGGATCTCGATCATCATCAGGATCAGCAGGAGCTGGTCCAGCACCGCCACCACGCTGCCGCCGACCGCGCCGGCCCCGATGCTGCGCGCGAACGTCATCGCCGCGTTGATCAGGAGCCCGACGGCGCCGGCCGCCAGCACCACACCGATCCCCACGTAGAGCACGTCCTCGACCTGGGTGAACGCTTGCGCGATGCGCTCGCGTACCGCCGGGCGTGCCCGGGCCGCAGGACTCACCGGTCCCTCCGCATGGGACTCATGGGCTCAGGGCACGGGCAAGCCCTGTGCCAGATGCGGCGCGTACGCCGCCTCGGCCTAAGCGCCGGAAAAGCCGCGACCCGCGTGCGCGAGGCTCGGGCGGCAAGGTCCCGCACCGGGAGCGGGCGCGGTAAGCGTTACCGACGCCGGTAACACCGACACGCGCGCGCCGCGGGGCCCAGCAGCTTTCTGCGGCCTTCCACGCGTGATACCGTGAGACATTCCCGCACCGCAACGCATGGAAGGAGGCGCGGATCATGACGGACATGTGGGGTGATCTCGTGTGGGCCGCTCTCGCGGATCTCAAGACGAGGCTGGTTCTCGTGATGCCCGGCATCCTCGCGATGCTGACCCTGGCGGTGGTCGGCCTCGCCGGCGCCTGGATCGCCGCGCGGCTGACCCGGCGCGTGGCGCAGGCGGTGGCCTTCGACCGGCGCGCGGAGAGCTGGGGCATCGTTTCGCAGCTCAGCCGCGCGGGCGTGCGCCGACCGCCCTCGCAGGTGCTCGGGCTCGTCGTCTTCTGGAGCATCCTGGTCCTCTTCCTCTCCATGGCCATCGACGCGCTCGCGATTCCGGGCACCGGGCGACTCACCGAGTTCGTGTTCTCATGGGTCCCGCGGGTCATGGGCGCCGCCCTGATCCTCCTCGTGGGCTGGCTCGTGGCCAACTTCCTGGGCGAAGGCGCGCTGATCGCGGCGGTCAACGCGCGCGTGCCCGAGGCGCGCCTGCTCGCGCGCGCCATCCGCTGGGGCGTCCTGCTCTTCGCGAGCGCGACCGCGATCACCCACCTGGGCATCGGCAAGGAGATGGTGCTGGTGGCCTTCGGCATCACCTTCGGCGGCCTGATCTTCGCGCTCGCGCTGGCCTTCGGCCTCGGGGGCCGCGCGCTGGCCCGCCAGATCCTCGAGCGGCACCTGCGCAACCGCGAGCCGCATCCGCGGGAGACCCTGACCCACCTCTAGCGCATGATCGATGTCGGCGTCTTCTTCCAGCAGGCGGCGGCCGCGCTGCGGCGAGACCGTCACGCCACCTATCGTCTGCAGCTGGGGAGCACGCTCGGCTTCGACGCGGTGGCCGCGCTCGGCCCCTACCTCGACGCGCTCGGGGTGAGCGACGCCTACCTCTCGCCCTGCTTCCGCTGCGGCCCCGGCAGCTCCCACGGCTACGACGTCACCGACCACAACGCGTTCAACCCCGAGATCGGCGGCGCGGCCGCCTTCGACCGTCTGGCCTCCGCGCTCACCGCCCGGGGTCTCGGCCTGATCCTCGACGTGGTGCCCAACCACATGGGCATCGCGGGCGACGCCAATCCCTGGTGGCTGGACGTGCTGGAGAACGGGCGGGCCTCGCCCCGCGCGGCCTTCTTCGACATCGACTGGACCCCGATCAAGCCGGAGCTGCGCGATCGCGTGCTCCTGCCCGTCCTCCCCGACCAGTACGGCCGCGTGCTGGAGTCCCAGCAGCTCCAGCTCGAGCTCGCGGACGGCGCCTTCCACCTGCGGTACGCGGGGGCGCGCCTGCCCATCGCCCCCGACACCTACGCGCAGATCCTGACCGACCGCCTCGACGTCCTCGCCGGCCGGCTCGGACCGGAGGACGCGGGCCTCCAGGAGCTGCGCAGCATCCTGACCGCGCTCGAGCACCTGCCCGGGCGCACCGAGACGGACCCGGCCCGCCTCGCGGAGCGGCTGCGCGAGAAGGAGATCGTCAAGCGGCGGCTCGCCACGCTCACCAAGGAGTCGGTGGTCGTCCGCGAGCACGTGGAGGACACGGTGCGCGCGATGAACGGGACCCCGGGAGATCCCGCGAGCTTCGACGCGCTCG
>CAMLFJ010000605.1 GCA_946479205.1 uncultured bacterium
TTCGAGGACGTGCCCGGCTTCCTGCCCGGCACCGCCCAGGAGTTCGGCGGCATCATCAAGCACGGGGCCAAGCTGCTCTTCGCCTTCTGCGAGGCCACGGTGCCGAAGCTCACCGTGATCACCCGCAAGGCCTACGGCGGCGCCTACTGCGTGATGTCGTCCAAGCACATCCGGGGCGACGCCAACTTCGCGTTCCCCACCGCCGAGATCGCGGTGATGGGCCCCGAGGGGGCGGTCAACATCCTGTACCGCCGCGAGATGGACGGGGCGCCGGACCCCGCCGCGCTCAAGGACGAGAAGGTGCGCGAGTATCGCGAGAAGTTCGCCAACCCGTTCGTGGCCGCGGAGCGGGGGTACATCGATGAGGTCATCGAGCCCCGCGACACCCGCCGCCGGCTCATCCAGGCCCTCGAAATTCTACAGAACAAGCGCGACAGCAACCCGCCCAAGAAGCACGGGAACATCCCCCTGTGAGCCGCCCGCGATGACGCCGGAAGAGCAGGCGCGCTTCGAGCAGGCCCGCCGGGAGTGGGAGGAGCGGACGCTCAAGCCCTCGCTGGCGCGGTCCCCCGAGCGCCCGGTCCCCTTCACGGATTCGAGCGGGGCTCCGGTCGAGCGCCTGCACACGCCCGCGGAGACCGCATCGGTGGATTACGTCCGGGACCTGGGCTTCCCCGGCGAGTTCCCGTACACCCGCGGGGTGCAGCCCACCATGTACCGCGGGCGCTTCTGGACGATGCGCCAGTACGCGGGCTTCGGCTCGGCCACCGAGACCAACCAGCGCTTCCGCTACCTGCTCGAGCAGGGGCAGAGCGGCCTCAGCGTGGCCTTCGACCTGCCGACCCAGATGGGCTACGACGCGGACCACGAGGTGGCGCGCAGCGAGGTCGGCAAGGTCGGGGTGGCCATCTCGAGCGTGGAGGACATGGCCGCGCTGTTCGACGCCATCCCGCTCGACCGCGTCTCGACCTCGATGACGATCAACTCCACCGCGTCGATCCTGCTCTGCCTCTACATGGCGGTGGGGGAGCGGCAGGGGGTGCCGTCGGACCGGCTCTCGGGCACGGTCCAGAACGACATCCTGAAGGAGTACGTCGCCCGCGGCACCTACGTGTACCCGCCCGGCCCCTCGATGCGGCTCATCACCGACACCTTCGCGTTCTGCCGCGAGCGGGTTCCACGGTGGAACACGATCTCGATCTCGGGCTATCACCTGCGCGAGGCCGGCTCCACCGCGGTGCAGGAGGTGGCCTTCACGCTCGCCAACGGCATCGCCTACGTGATGGCGGCGCAGGCGGCGGGACTGAAAGTCGACGAGTTCGCGCCGCAGCTCTCGTTCTTCTTCAACGCCCACAACAACCTCCTCGAGGAGGTGGCCAAGTTCCGGGCGGCCCGGCGGCTGTGGGCCCGCATCATGAAGGACCGCTTCGACGCGCGCGATCCGCGCTCGCGGATGCTCCGGTTCCACGCCCAGACCGCGGGCAGCATGCTCACCGCGCAGCAGCCCGAGAACAACATCGTGCGGGTGGCGGTGCAGGCCCTGGCCGCGGTGCTCGGGGGCTGCCAGTCGCTGCACACCAACTCGATGGACGAGGCCCTGTCGCTGCCGAGCGAGGCCGCGGTGCGCACCGCCCTCCGTACCCAGCAGGTGCTGGCCCACGAGTCGGGGGTGGCCGACATCGTGGATCCGCTCGGCGGCTCCTACTCGATCGAGCGCATGACGAAGCGGATCGAGGAGGAGGCCGAGACCTACATCGCCAAGATCGACGGCCTCGGCGGCTCGGTGCACGCCATCCCGTTCATGCAGCGCGAGATCCAGGAGGCGGCCTACCGCTACCAGCAGGACGTGGAGGCCAAGCAGCGCGTGGTGGTGGGGGTGAACGAGTTCGTCATGGACGAGCCCCCGCCCGCGAACCTCTTCCAGGTGGACGCCGCGGTGGGCCAGGCCCTCGCCGAGCGCCTCGCGATCCTGCGCCGCACCCGCGACGCCTCCGCCGCCGCCCGCGCGCTCGAGGCGGTGGACCGGGCCGCCCGGGGCCGCGACAACCTGCTGCCGCATATCCTGTCCGCGGTGCGCGCGCACGTGACGCTCGGTGAGATCTGCGACACGCTCCGGCAGGTGTTCGGCGTGCACCAGCCCTCGGTGGTCTTCTAGTGATGCGGCGGTGGCGCTGGACGCGGATGATCGCGCTGCCCGTGCTCGTTGTCCTGCTGGGCGGGCCGGCGGGCGCGGGCACCGCGGACCAGGTCGGCGCGACGTTCGGGCTCCTGATCCAGGACGTGGTCGGCGCCTTCCCGCCCGCGGAAGGCCTGGTGGTCGCGGCGGAAGGGGACCGGCTCTTCATCGACCTGACCGAGAAGAGCGGGGTGCAGCCCGGGCAGGAGTACGCGGTGTTCCGCAAGGGCGAGCCCTTCCGGCATCCCATCAACGGCCGGCCCCTGGGCCGCTACGAGGACATCCTGGGCTACGCCCAGATCGTCCGCCTGCATCCTCAGTATTCCGAGGCGGTCTTCGTGCGGGCCGAGGGCAA
>CAMLFJ010000606.1 GCA_946479205.1 uncultured bacterium
AGTCGTCGTAGCGCTCGTACCCCGCCTGGAAGGACAGGCTGGTCGGCCCGCCAAGTGTGCGCCCGTCCACGGTGCCGTCGCTGGCCTGCGAAGCGGTGTAGGGCGACTGCGATTCGGCGGCCGCGGCGGTCGGCAGCGCGAGCGCGAGCAAGGTGGCCAGAGCGAGCGACGGGCGGGTGATGATCATGCGGGTTCCTGCGTCGTTGTACTTCCAAGTCTACGATCCGGAGAATTTCTCACCAAGCGTTGCCGCGCCGGCGCGGCGCACTGCGCAATGTTCGTGTATAGTCCAGCCGATCTCATCGCGATCATGAACCGAAACCCGAGGAGGCAGACGATGGCCAGGGCTCTGCTATTCGCCGCGTGCGTGCTGCTGCCCATCCCCGCGTGGGCCGCGGATACCATCAACGTCTACACCGCCTGGCCCGAGTCGCTGTCCCAGCCGATCTTCAAGGCCTACACCGCCAAGACGGGAGTCCCGATCAACTTCATCCGGCTCTCCACCGGCGAGCTGGTGGCGCGCGCCACCGCCGAGAAGAACAACCCGCGCGCCGACGTGATCTGGGGCGCCCCGGGCGACGGCTTCGCGGCGGCCAAGGCGGCGGGCATCATCGAGCCCTACAAGGCGGCAAGCTGGGCCAAGATCGCCCCCGAGCTCAAGGACCCGGAGGGCTACTACACTGCGGTCAGCAAGAACACGCTGCTGTTCATGTCCAACGCCAAGCTCCTCAAGGAGAAGGGGCTCAAGCCCCCCACCTCCTGGAGCGATCTGCTCGATCCGGCCTACAAGGGCCAGATCCAGACCGCGGATGCCCGCACTTCGGGCACCGCGCTCACGCGCATCCTGTCCATCTATTACGCGTTCGGGAAGGACGAGGAGAAGGCGTTCGACTACCAGAAGAAGCTCCACGCGAACGTGCAGGTCTACACCAAGAGCGGCGGCGGGTGCACCATCCCGGCCGCGATGGGCCAGGCCATGGTGTGCATCGCCCACATGCCGGACGCGATGGAGGCCAAGAAGAAGGGCTACGACATGCTCACCACCTTCCCCCGGGAAGGAGTGGCCGCGGTCATCGAGGGGGTCGCTCTGGTCAAGGGGGCCAAGAACCGCGAGGCCGCCACCAAGTTCATCGACTGGACCTTCACCAAGGACATGCAGGACCTGCTCGACAAGAACGAGGTCTACATGCTCCCGACCCTGCCCGAGGGCAGTGTCAACGCGGCGGTGCAGGCCCTGATGAAGGAGGCCAAGCTCCTGCCGGTGGACCTCGAGTGGGTGGGCAAGAACCGCAAGCGCCTGGTGGATCGGTGGATCAACGAGGTGATCAAGGACTGAGGTGAGCCCGGCCCCCGCCCCGGCGGGCTCGCCGCGGGCGGCGCTGCGGGATCCGGTCCTCGCCCCGGTGGTGGTGGCGCTCTGGGCCGCGGTCGCCCTCTTCGTCCTCTACCCGGTGACCCGGCTGCTCGCGCTCACGTTCTGGGACGACGGCCCGACCCTGGCCGCGGTGGTCGAGCTCGTGGGGAGCTGGCAGCATCGGCGGGCGCTCTGGAACAGCCTGGCCCTGGCCGGCCTGGTGGGCGCCGCGGGCACCGCGCTCGGCTTCGCCTTCGCGCTGCTGGCGGTGCGGGCGAACCTGCCGCGGTGGGTGGGCACGGTCCTCGACACGATCGTCCTGCTACCGCTGATCTCCCCGCCCTTCACCGCCGCGATCGCGCTCATCTTCGCCCTCGGGCCGCGGGGGCTCATCTCCTACCACGTCTTCGGCATCACCGGCCTCAACATCTATGGCCTCGGCGGCACCCTCCTGTCGGAGACCCTTACCTATTTCCCGATCGCCTACCTCACGCTCAAGGGGGTGCTCGCCAACATCGACCCGACGCTGGAGGACGGCGGTTTCAGCCTGGGCGCGCGACGCTGGCGCGTGTTCCGTACCATCACCGTCCCCCTCGCGGTGCCGGGGATCGCCAACTCGTTCCTGCTCCTCACCGCAGCGTCGCTGGCCGACTTCGCCACCCCGCTGATCCTGGGCGGGACCAAGTTTCCGGTGCTGCCCACCCAGGCCTTTCTCCAGATCACCGGGCTCTACGACATGCGGGGCGGCGCCGCCCTCTCGTTCCTGCTGCTGGTCCCCGCGCTCGCGGTGTTCGTGGCGCAGCGCTGGTGGACGGAGCGCCGCTCGGTGGTCACGGTGACCGGCAAGGCGGGCGCGGCCACCCGGGTGCGGAGCCTCTCGCCCGGGGCGGTGGCGGCGCTGGTCCTGGTGTGCACGCTCACCGTGCTGCTGGTGCTGACGTTCTACCTGCTGATCGTGTTCGCCTCGATGGTGCGGGCCCTGGGCGCGGACAATAGCTTCTCCACCGCCCACTACGCCCACGTGTTCAGCGGCGGGCTCAAGGCCATCCGGGACACCCTCGTCATCGCGGCGGTATCCATGCCGGTGGGCGGGCTCTTCGCGGTGGTCCTGGGCTACGTGGTGGCGCGCACGCAGTTCCCGGGACGCCGGGCCCTCGAGTTCGCGGCCATGATCA
>CAMLFJ010000607.1 GCA_946479205.1 uncultured bacterium
TCGCCTCGTCGGCCGACGAACCCTCGTCGCCCGAGGCGCCGAGATCGACCTCGGTGGGCTCGATCTCGGCGTCCGAAAGCGCCGGCGCGTCCTCCATCGGGCTTGCCGACGTCGCGCGCCCGCCGCCCCCGGCGTCGGCCAGCGTGATGCGGCCGGTCTGGCTCACCACGAGCTGGCGGATTCGACGGAGGCGCGTGATCAGACGGGGCGAGCCCGGCGGCCGGCTGAAGCCGCGCTCCTTGAGGGCGCGGGCGAGCGTGTCGATGAGCACCGCGCCATTCGGCGCGTGGTCGGCCAGCTCGCGCACCACCTCGACCAGCTCGTCGTGGGGCGCGGTGTGGGCGTCGCCGTCGGACTGCCCGCGCGCCGGCTCCGCCACGCGCGCGGGCGGCGAGCTCGGGGCGCTGCTGCGCGGCGGCATCGGGCTGCGCCCGCCCTGATCGAAGCGGCTCCGGCCGCCGCGCCCGCCCCGGCGTCGGCCGCGTCCGCCTCGCCGCCCGCCCCGACTCTCACGGGGCGCCTGCGTCTCGGGGGCGGGCGCCTCCTCGGCGGCGGGGGTCACGCCGGAGAGGTTCCGGTACGACAGGCGTCGATACTCCACGCCCAGCACCGCCGCGACGTCGCCGACCGCGTCGAAGGCGCGATCGTCCGAGATGATCTCGATGAGGTCGCCGGGCCGGCCGCTGCCGAGCCAGACGCCCGCGCTCACCGCGATGCGCAGGTCGCTCCAGTCCCGCACGCCGGTCGAGGGCGCGCTGTGGACGAGCTGGGCGCCGCGCCGGGCGAGCAGCCGCGCGCTGTCGGCGCCGATGACGCGCCAGTTGCCCACCGCGATCAGGTCCACGCGGCGGTCGGCGCGGTCGATCGCGAGGTGGTCGAGCACCCGGCCGATGTGATCGGCCCGGCTCGAGTTCTCCACGTCCACGAAGATCGCGCGCCGCCCGGTCGGCAGCGGGGTCGGCGGGGCGGCCGGCTTCACCCGGCCGGCGAAGACGCGCTCGGGCGTCGTGGTGCGCACCGCCAGGGCGGTCGTCTCGGGCTCCGCCGGCGGCGGGAGCGGTGGGGCGCCCCGGGTTCGGGCGGGCTTGCTGGTCGTGGTCTTGACGGGTTTTCGGGATCGACTGGGGGTGGGTCGCTTTTTCTTTGCCATGGCTGACGAGCCTAGCACTTCCGCGCGGGGAGCGGTCGGCCGAAATCCCCCGCGAGGGTCTACGCGAGCATCCGGCCCAGGACGGCGCCCTCGACCGCGTCCATCCGGAGGTTCAGCACGGTCGCCACGGTGGGCGCCACGTCGCGGCTCCGGATCGCGCCCAGGGCCACGTCGCGACGGACCCCGGCGCCGGCGGCCAGGAAGAAGGCCGCGTTGTCGCCGTAGGTCGGGCGCTGGCCGTGGGTGCCCAGGTACTTCGGCGGGCCGTGCTCGTCTGGGCCCTCCGCGGTGTCGCCGTAGGCGTAGCCGGGCGCGGCCTCGAACATCACGTCGGCCACCTGATGGTGCTCGCCGGGCGTGGGCAGCCCGAGGGTGCCGTACTCCGCGGCGGTCCACATGCCGCTCACACCCTCCAGGGTCGCGATCTCCCGGGCGAGCTGGTGCAGGCCGGCGAGGTCGCCCTCGAGCCGGTAGAGCGCGCCCGCGCCGTGGTTCATCACGAAGCGCGCCTCCCGCTGCGCGCCCAGCTTGCGCAGCCTCACGTTGGGACGGATCTCCCGATGCGAGGGCAGGAAGCCGTGGTCGGACACCACGAACACGGTGGTGTGGTCGAGGCCCGGGTCGGGGAGCGAGTCGATGAAGCGGCCGATCAGCCCGTCCACGTACTCGAGCGCCCAGTAGGCCTCCGGCGATCGGGGACCGTAGAGATGCTGGAAGCTGTCGACGCAGAGGAAATGCAGGAGGAGCAGGGCCGGGTCGTGGCGGCGCGCCGCGTGGGCCGCCACGCCGCCCACCATCTCGTCCTTCAGGAAGCGCTTCGGCAGGAGCGCCCACTCGCCCTGCCGGTGCATCGGGTAGCCGAGCGCGGCGAGCTCCTCCCAGACGGCTCGCGCGGTCTGGGTCTCGAACACGCGCTGGTCCTTGAAGAAGGGCAGGTTGAAGTCGAGCGTGGTCGCGTTGCGGGTGGCCGGCCAGTCCACCGCGGCGGTGCGCAGCCCCGCGGCGTGGGCGAGATCGTAGAAGGTCGGCGCGCGCAGGAGCGCGGGCGCGTCGTAGATGGGATCGCCGGTGAGATCCTCGGCGGCCCGCGTGTCGCGATTCAGGATGTGATTGGCCACCACTCCGTGCGCGCGGGGGCTCACCCCGGTGACCAGGCTCACGTGGGTGGGCCACGTGGTGCTGGGGAAGACCGCCTCCATCCCCGACGCGACGGCGCCGCGCTCGGCGAGGCGCCGGAGACGCGGCAGGCGGGCCTGCGGGTCCGTCCAGTAGAACGCGGCGAAGCCGTCGATGCTGATGACGACGACGCGGCGTTTCACGTTCGCGAGCTAGGCGGTCGCGGCGGCGGCCGCGGCCCGGGCGCGCGCCCGGTACTTCT
>CAMLFJ010000608.1 GCA_946479205.1 uncultured bacterium
GAACTTGTCGACCGCCTTCATGAGACCGATATTCCCCTCCTGGATGAGGTCCAGGAACTGCAGCCCGCGGTTCGTGTATTTCTTGGCGATGGAGATCACCAGCCGCAGGTTGGCCTCCACCATCTCCTTCTTGGCCCGCGCCGCCTTGGCCTCGCCCGCCTTGATCAGGATGACGATCTTCTTGAGATCCTCCGCGCGGCACTGCGCGTTCTCCTCCGCCCGCTTGATCTTCTGCTGCGCCACCCACACCAGCCGGTCCTTGATGGACGGGTGCCGCGCGGCCGCCTTCTGGTACAGATCGCGATCCCCGTCGTCCCGCTCGTCGTCGCCGAGGGTGGCGAGGAAGGCGTCCACCGCGGCGGGGGCGGGACGCCGGCCGTCGGACCAGAGCGCGATCTCGCGCTCCGACTTGTGGATCTTGTCCACGAGCTTCTTGAGGTCCTGCCCCCACGCGTCGAGGAGGGAGGGCTGCAGGGTGAGGCTGCGCAGCGTGCCCAGCACGCGCGCCTGCTTGGCCAGGGCCTGCTGCTCGAGCTTCTTCCACGGCGGCTCGCCCTTGGGGCGCTTCTTGCCGACGGCGCGGGCGCGGAGCTTCTTGGCCGCCTCCATGAGCTTGTCCCGCTCGCGGAGCATCCGGTCCGTATTGCCGAGCTCGCGGATGACGGTCTTGCGGAGGTCTTCCTCCTTCTCCTCGGTGAACTCCTCCTCCGGGTAGTCCACCACTTCCTTGATCGGCACCACGTCCTTCTTGAGCTCGTCCCGGAGGTGCTGGATCTTCTCCAGGGCGAGGTTGGTGGCGAGGATGGCGCGGGTGACCTCGTCCTTGCCCTCCTCGATCCGCTTGGCCAGCGTGATCTCGCCCTCGCGCGTGAGGAGGGACACGCGGCCCATCTCGCGGAGGTAGAGGCGCACCGGATCCTCGGTGCGGCCCACCGGGCCCGGGGTGAGGTCGATGGGCGCGTCGCCCGGCTCGTCGTCGTCGGCCTCGGCCTGGGTCTCGATCTCGGAGGGCAGCCGGCCCGCCCCCTTGGCCGCGGTGTCCACCACCTCGATGTCCATCGCGCCGAACATCATCATGATGTCGTCGAGCTGGTCGAGGGAGACGATGTCCTGGGGCAGGGCGTCGTTCACCTCGTCGTAGGTGAGGAACCCCTTCTGCTTGCCCATCACGATGAGCTTGTCCAGCTCCTCCAGCTTCGGTTCGTCAGCCATGCCTGGTACGTCTCCTCGGTGAGGTTAAGGTCGGGCGCCCGGGGCGGGCCCGGGCTCTGCCGGCGCGCGGGGAACCATGAGCTCTCTCACGGCCTGCGCGGCCTGCTGGAGGTGAGTCAGCTCCGCCTCGAGCTGGGTCGGGCCGGGTTCGCCGACAGCCTGGGCGTCGGCGATGGACTGGGTCACGCGGCGAATCGTCTTCTTCCGCTGGCGGATGTCGAAGCGGCGGGCGAGCTCCTCGATCTGGGGGGCGGTGTCCGTCCACTCCCGCTCGTCCACGAGGAGCGCGGCCAGGAGCGAGCGCTCGGCGTCACCCGGAAGGAGATGCATGAGCGCCTCAGCGGCAGTCCCGGGGGAGAGCCGGAGGGTGGCGAGGATGGCGCGCAGGCCGAGGTGCGCCACGTCCACGTCCTCGACTGCGGGCAGGAGTGCTGCGCGCGCCTCGTCGACGCGGAGAAGGAGCAGGAGCAGGTCGCGCTCGGCCAGGCTCGGCATGGGCCAGCCGGCAGGGACCGGCGCGGCACCGGGCACCGGGCGCTGGAAGCGGGACTGGGTCATCCGCGCGCGCTGGAGCTGCTGCGCCTCGATCCAGAGCTGGGTGGAGTCCACCCCAAGCTGGCGGGAAGCCTGCGCGGCGAGCGTGGTGGCCTCCTCGGCGTTGGGGACCTTCGAGAGAATGAGGGCCACCCGCGCGTGAGCGGTGGCCCGGCCTCGCGCCGTCGAGAGGTCCTCCTCGGAGAGGGCCTGCTGCATGACGAAGGACAGGATACTCCGGGCGGCGTCGAGGCGCGACCGAAAGCCGGCGGCGCCCTCGGCCCGCAGGAGGCTGTCCGGGTCATGCCCCGGGGGCAGCACCGCAACCTTGACGGGGAAGTACCCGGAGCGCTCGAACCCTCCCGTGCGAGCCACCGCCCAGGCCAGCCCACCCACGTCCATGGTGTCGGTCATCATCTCCTCGAGCCGGGCGGAGGCCTTTTGCCCGGCGGCGTCGGCGTCGAAGACGGCGACGATCTCCTCGGCATTGCGCTGGAGGAGCGCGAGCTGGGCGCTGGTGAAGGCGGTGCCCAGCGCGGCCACCGTCTCGGTGAAGCCGTGCTGGTGGGCCATGAGGCAGTCGAGGTACCCCTCCACCACCACGGCGCGGTTCCGCTCCCGGATCGCCGGCTTGGCCAGGTCGAGGCCGTACACCGTTTGCCCCTTCACGTACAGCGGGGTCTCGGGAGAGTTGATGTACTTGACCTCGTCGGGGCCGAGCGCGCGACCTCCGAAGGCGACCACGCGCCCCTGCGCGTCCCGGA
>CAMLFJ010000609.1 GCA_946479205.1 uncultured bacterium
GGTACGGGGCCATCACCCGGAAGATGCCGATGAAGTCCTCGCGCTGGAAGGGGAGGAGCCGATCCACCGCCTTCTTCCGCGCCTGGCCGTCGCGGGCCATGATCATCTCGCGCACGATCGGGATGCGCTCGTCCCCGAAGAACATGTGCTCGGTGCGCACGAGGCCGATGCCCACCGCGCCAAACTCCCGGGCCTTCACCGCGTCGGCGGGGGTGTCCGCGTTGGCGCGCACCGTGGTGGTGGCGAGGCCCTGGGCCCAGCCCAGGAGCTCCCGGAACTCGTCGGAGAGCTTGGGGTCGACCAGCGGCTGGGCGCCCACGATCACCTCGCCGGTGGCGCCGTTGAGCGTGATCACCTGCCCCTCGCGCACGACCGCGCGGCCGGCCCGGAAGAGATGGTTCTCCTCGTCCACCACCACGTCGCCCGCGCCCACCACGCAGCACTTGCCCCACCCGCGGGCCACCACCGCTGCGTGCGACGTGAGGCCGCCCCGCGACGTCAGCACCCCCTGGGCCGAATGCATGCCCGCGACGTCCTCCGGCGAGGTCTCGGCGCGCACCAGGATGACCGCCTCTTCCCGGAGGGCCATGTCCACCGCCTTCTCCGGATCGAACACCACCTTGCCCACCGCGGCCGCCGGGGTGGCGGGCAGACCGGTGGCGATCGCGGTGTAGCGCGCGGCGGGGTCCACCGTCTTCACGAGGAGCTGGTGGAGCGACGCCGGCTCCACGCGCAGCAGCGCGGTGTTCCGGTCGAAGAGCCGCTCCCGGACCATCTCCACCGCGATGCGGACCGCGGCCGCCCCGGTCCGCTTGCCGGATCGGGTCTGCAGGATGAAGAGCCGCCCCTCCTGGACGGTGAACTCGATGTCCTGCATGTCGCGGTAGTGGCGCTCCAGCCGATCCTTGATCGCGGTGAGCTTGGCGTACACCGGGGGCATCCGCTGCTTGAGCGCGTCGAGCGGCTCCGGGGTGCGGATGCCCGCCACCACGTCCTCGCCCTGCGCGTTCACCAGGAACTCGCCGAAGAAGCGGCGCTCGCCGCTCGACGGGTCGCGCGAGAAGCACACCCCGGTGCCCGAGGTCGGCCCGAGATTGCCGAAGACCATCGCCATCACGGTCACCGCGGTGCCCCAGTCGTCGGGCAGCCGGTGGATGCGGCGGTAGTCCACCGCCTTCTTGGCCCACCAGGACTCGAAGACCGCGTTGATGGCCAGCCGGAGCTGCTCGTGTGGATCTTGCGGGAACGCCCGGTCGGTCCTGGCCTGCACGACCTTCTTGAAGTCCGCGACCAGCTCCCGGAGGGCCGCGGCCGGGAGGTCCGCATCGGTCTTGGCGCCCGCGCGCGTCTTCGCGGTGTCCAGCAGGGCGTCGAAGGCGTGGCGGTCGATGGCGAGGACCACGTCCCCGAAGAGCGTGATGAAGCGGCGGTAGCAGTCCCACGCGAAGCGCTCGTTCTTGGTCCGCGCCGCGAGCCCCTCTACCGACTTGTCGTTGAGGCCCAGGTTGAGGACCGTGTCCATCATGCCGGGCATCGAGGCGCGCGCGCCCGATCGGACCGACACCAGCAGCGGCCGCCCCGGGTCGCCCAGCCGACTGCCCGCGGCGGCTTCGAGGCGGGCGAGGTGCGCCATGACCTGGGTCCAGAGTCCGGCCGGGTGCTTCTTGCCGGCCGCGTCGTAGGCGGCCCACGCCTCGGTGGTGATCGTGAAGCCGGGCGGGACCGGCACGCCCATCTTGGTCATCTCGGCCAGCTCGCAGCCCTTGCCGCCGAGCAGGTTGCGGAGCGCGCTCGAGCCTTCCGCCTTGCCTCCCGCGAAGGAGTAGACGTACTTGGTCCCTCCACCGGATGGACGCTTCGATGCACGCGCGGTCGGGCGCGCGGCGGTGCGTCGCGCGCTCTTCCGACTCCCGGCCTGCGCCATCACGGGACCCCCTGAGCGGTTCGGTGGCAGAGAAAAAGACACAGGCCCACCAGCGGGCCTGCGTTAATCAGTCATGGTAGGGCGGTCGCCACGAGATGTCAACGAATAATGTTGCAGGACAGGCACTTACGAGGGGCGCGGCTTCTTCTTTCGCGCGGCCGGCCCGGCGCTTCGATCGTCGGAGTGGGCGCCGGTGACGAGCGTCTCCACCGCGATCAGGTGGTCCAGCATCGAACGATGGGCAGCCACCTCGTCCCGCCGCCGCACCGCCTCGAGGATGCGGCGGTGGTCCTCGTGGGAGCGCGTGGGCCGCCCGGGCGTGTGCAACGACTCTTCGCGGCTCTGGGTGAGGAGATCCATGAGGGCGTTGACGATGCGGGTGATGGCGCGATTGTGGGCGCTGTTGGCGATGGCCGCGTGCAGCGCGCCGTCCTGGACCATCCCGGTCCGGCCCGCCGCCACCTCCTTGGCCTGGTCCTCCAGGATGCGCTCCATCTCCTGGATCTCCTCGCGCGTCGCCCGCCGGGCGGCGAGGGCCGCAATGGCGGGCTCGAGCAGGCGGCGGGCCTCGAAGAGCTCGCC